>NZ_LT907844.1:2712500-2925000 GCF_900215505.1 Cohaesibacter sp. ES.047 | reverse complement strand
TAATCAATCGTTTTTTCTGATCCACGATCAGTTTAAATGCGTAGACAGAACATCAACAGCGCAACGGAAACCGTTTGTCTCTTGATCAAAAAAGTTTTGCGAGTGGGAAATCTCCCGCCGCTTGAAGCTTATATTTGATCAAACCGGCATCCCCTTGCCTTTTGACTGTCAAAACGAGGAGATTACTGATGAAACTTGCTTCTACACTGCTACTTGCATCCACTCTTGCTTTTTCTGCCCTGCCAGCATACGCCGACAATATCGTGGAGACGGCCAAGAAAGCAGGCACGTTCGAAACGCTCCTGACCGCTGCAACCGCCGCAGGTCTTGCGGGTGCCCTCGCTGATACGGAAAACCTCACTGTCTTCGCACCCACTGATGAGGCCTTTGCTGCCCTTCCTGCCGGCACCGTCGAATCTCTTCTCAAGCCGGAAAACAAGGATCAGCTTGTCGCGATCCTGAGCTATCACGTGGTGCCAAACCAGATTGCTGCATCGGACATCAAGATGGGCAGCACCGAAGTCCAGACGCTCAAGAGTTCCGGCGACCAGACCATTACCGTGAAAAAGTCCGGCATGGACGTGATGATTGACGACGCCAAAGTGATCAAGGCTGACATCAAAGCCGACAACGGCGTCATCCATGTCATCGACAAGGTCATCATGCCGTCGAGCTAACTGGCGCGCTTTGCAAGCACCCCAAAACAAATACTAGTCCCCCAAAGAAAGAAGCCCCGGCGCTGTCGCGTCGGGGCTTTTCGGTTTCCAAACCGGTTATCGGTCTCGAGAAGCCTTTAGAGGTCTTCGATGCCGAATGTCAGCGCGTCATCCTTGACGATCACATGTACCCGGCTGCCATCGAGAATATTCCCGGCCAGCAATTCCTCAGCCAGTGGATCCTGCATATATCGCTGGATCACCCGCTTGAGCGGGCGGGCACCGTAGGCTGGATCATAGCCCTTGTCCGCCAACCAGTTGAGCGCGTCCTCCTCGAGCACCAGTTCGATCTTGCGATCGGCCAAAAGGCGGGAGAGATAGCGCATCTGGATCTCGACAATCGAGGCCATATGCTCCCTGAGCAGCCGGTGGAAGATGATCACATCATCAATACGGTTGAGAAACTCGGGCCGGAAGGCCACCCGAACCACATCCATGACCTTTTCCTTGTCCGCCTCGCTTACATCTTCCTCGCCCTTGCCAAGCAGGAACTCGGCCCCAAGGTTCGAGGTCATGATGATGAGCGCGTTGCGGAAGTCGACAGTCCGCCCCTGCCCGTCGGTCAGCCGACCATCATCGAGCACCTGCAAAAGCACGTTGAAGACATCGGGATGCGCCTTTTCGATCTCGTCAAAAAGAATCACCTGATAGGGACGACGCCGGATGGCTTCGGTCAGAACGCCCCCTTCTTCGTATCCGACATAGCCGGGAGGGGCTCCGATCAGGCGAGCCACCGAGTGCTTCTCCATGAATTCCGACATATCAAGCCGCACCATGGCCTGTTCATCGTCGAACAGGAAATCGGCAAGCGTCTTGGTCAGCTCGGTCTTGCCCACCCCGGTGGGGCCAAGGAACATGAACGAGCCGATCGGCCGGTTCGGATCCTGAAGCCCTGCGCGCGATCGCCGCACGGCCTTGGAGACGGCTGCAACGGCATCCGCCTGACCGATGACACGGCGGGCAAGTTCATCCTCCATGCGCAATAGCTTGTCCCGTTCCCCTTCGAGCATCTTGTCGACGGGGATTCCTGTCCAGCGGGAGACCACATGGGCAACATGATCGGCGGTTACAGACCGCTCGACCATGGCAGTTGCTGACTGCGCACGTTCTTCCACTTCGGACAGGGCTGTCTCAAGCCGAGGGATTTCGCCATAGGCCAGCTGACCGGCCATGGCCAGATCACCCCGGCGCTGTGCCTGTTCAAGCTGCACCCGTGCTTCGTCGAGCTGCTCCTTGAGCTTTGTGGCATCGGAAAGCTTATCCTTTTCCGACTGCCAGCGCTGGGTCATCACAGCGGCGTCCTCTTCGAGCCCGGTCAGATCGTCTTCGATGTTGGCCAACCGGTCCTTCGAAGCGTCGTCTTCTTCCTTCAACAGGGCTTCGCGCTCAATCTTGAGCTGAATGATGCGGCGGTCCAGCTCATCGAGTTCTTCGGGTTTCGAATCCACCTGCATGCGTAGACGCGACGCTGCCTCGTCGACCAGATCAATGGCCTTATCGGGCAGGAAGCGGTCCGTGATGTAGCGATCCGAGAGCTTTGCGGCGGAAACAATTGCATTGTCACCGATGCGCACACCGTGGTGAAGCTCGTATTTTTCCTTGAGACCACGCAGGATCGAGATCGTGTCTGCCACCGTGGGCTCATTGACCATCACGGGCTGGAAACGCCGCGCAAGGGCTGCGTCCTTTTCAACATATTTGCGATATTCATCAAGGGTTGTTGCGCCAACACAGTGAAGCTCACCGCGTGCCAGAGCCGGTTTCAAGAGGTTGGAGGCATCCATGGCCCCGTCCGACTTGCCCGCACCAACAAGCGTGTGCATCTCATCGATAAACAGCACGATCTCGCCGGCCGCGTTTTCCACTTCCGACAGAACCGCTTTCAAACGTTCCTCGAACTCGCCGCGATATTTCGCCCCGGCAATCAGGGACCCCATGTCGAGGCCGAGCAGGCGCTTGTCCTTGAGTGACTCGGGTACGTCACCGTTGATGATGCGCAGGGCGAGCCCTTCGGCGATGGCGGTCTTGCCGACGCCAGGTTCCCCGATCAGCACCGGGTTGTTCTTGGTCCGGCGCGATAGCACCTGAATCGTGCGGCGAATCTCGTCGTCGCGACCAATGACCGGGTCTAGCTTGCCATCCCGTGCATCCTGTGTCAGATCGCGGGCATATTTCTTGAGGGCCTCGTAAGAATCCTCGGCAGACGCCGAGTCGGCCGTACGCCCTCCGCGCAGTTGCTCGATTGCGGAATTGAGGGCCTGCGGTGTGACGCTGGCCCGCTTGAGGATCTTGGCGGCTTCTGTGTCGCTGGTCAGGCTGAGCGCGAGCAACAGTCGCTCGGCAGTCACGTAGGAATCACCCGCCTTTTTTGCGACCTCTTCAGCCTTTTCGAACAACTTTGCCATTCCGGGGGACAGGTAAAGCTGTCCGGCTCCCGAGCCGGATACGGCAGGAATGGTTTGCAGATGCAGTTCCAGCAAACGCCGGACCTCATTGGACGAGCCACCCGCACGGTCGATCAGACCGGAGGCAAGCCCCTCCTTGTCGTCCATCAGTACTTTAAGGATGTGTTCTGGCAGGAAGGACTGATGCCCCTGCCCGATTGCATAGGTTTGCGCCGACTGCATGAAGCCGCGCGCCCGCTCTGTATAGCGTTCCAGATTCATGTTTACTCTCCTTGTGCCCGACCGGATCATCCATTTCGGCATGATCAAGACGTCACTTTTAAAAATCGACTATTACGCAGCCCCCGGTTTATCCAGCAAGCCTTGATAACAGCCCCTAATTTCAACCTCTTTAACACTTTGCCTAGAAACTGAAATTGGTTTCACATTGAATATAGTGTTGCATTTTGATCACAAAAGGGGCAGTGATGAAAAATAGTGAAGCCCCTTGGCAAAAATGATGAAGCGAGAGAGCATGACGATCCAGTTGCAAGCAATTTACCGATATCCGGTCAAAGGTTTCTCGCCTCAGCGGCTTGATGCTGCGGATGTGACGGCAGGAAAGCCCCTGCCCTGGGATCGGGCTTTCGCGATCGAAAACGGACCAAGCGGATTTGATGGCACGGCACCGGTTCATCTGGGCAAGATTCATTTTCTGATGTTGATGCGGCAGCCGGAACTGGCGGCGCTGCGGACCGATTTCGATCCGCAAACAGGCGCGCTGTGCGTTGTTCTTGCTGACAAGATGAAGGCAGAAGGAAATCTTTTTGAAGAGGGTGGAATGGAGGCTGTCTTTGCCTATCTCAAGACCTATCTAGCCAAGCCCATGCGCGGAGAGCCCAAGCTTCTGCACGCCAGCGGCCATGCCTTCACCGATGCCAAGACTCAGGATATCTCGCTGATCAATCTGGCGAGCGTCAGGGCAATCAGCGAGAAGGCGGGAGAAGAGCTTGACCCAATCCGGTTTCGCGGCAACTTCTATGTCGATGGCGCGCGCGGTTGGCAGGAGCATGACTGGGTCGGCAAGGAGATCACCATCGGAGATGTGAGCTTCATGGTGCGCAAACGCACGCAGCGGTGCGCGGCAACAAACGCCAATCCCGTAACCGGAGAACGGGACCAGCAGATCCCGAAGCTTCTGATGAGCCACTTTGAGCACATGGATTGCGGCATTCACCTGATGCCGCTCGGCTCCGGTGAGGTCAAACCGGGCGATGCGCTGTGCTTCTGATTCCGTTTCCTGCAAAAAGGTACCTCAAAGAAAAACCCGCCGGATGGCGGGTTTCTTCTGAGAAGCACTCGTCCTGAATGGGATGGCGCGACCCAATTTGCGTAGAAGTCCTCAGTCCTCAGTCCTCAGCGGCGACCTTGGCCACGTCTGCCTCGCCACCTTCAGACTTGCCGCCAGCGTCCTCATTTCCATCACCACCCGTCGTGCGTTTGCGTGAACGATAGGTCGTGCGACGACGACGACGCGGTGTCGGCGCTTCTTCATCATCAGAATCCTTGGTCGCCTTGGGCTCCTTGGTCTCTTTGGCGTCGCTGTCATTGGTCGCTTTGGCTTCCACATCGGGCTGCGGTTTGTCATCGCCGTAGGGCTTAATCACAGCGACTTCCATTTCAACGGCCGTATTGCTGAAGTCGACGTCCGGCTGAGGCTCATCGCCAGTGATGTCCTGCGGGGCCGAATTCTGATTGTTGCGGCGGTTGTTGTTGTTGCTGCGATCCTGAGATCCCTGCTCGTTGTTGCCATTGCCGTTGCCAGCAGGTTGGCGACCTTCTTCACGGCTGCTGGTCTGCGCTGCAGCAATGATGCGCAAATAATGCTCTGCGTGTTGGTAATAGTTTTCAGCCATCACGATGTCACCGGACGCCAAAGCATCGCGTGCCAGAGACTGATATTTCTCCGAAATGTGGCTGGCCGTTCCCCGAATTTTCACATCCGGCCCATTGCTGTCGAATGACCGTGTGAGCGGATTGGACGGCTTGCGGCCACGACTGCGGGGCCGGTTGTTGTTCTTTTGGCTCTGGCGCATTGCTTTTGTCTTTCGTAACAAGTGCATTTGATCTGCACGATCAGCAAAACTAACTGATTGGAATCCTGTCAACGGGAAGGCAAATCGGCCCGTTCCATCAGGCCATGGTTCCGCGTTGTCAACCTGTCTGAGAAGTCACGAGCGTTCCCATTCCGAAAGGACGGTCAACTGCTGGGACTAAAATAGTTTGAAATTCCGCTATTCGGGCGCCTTAAGCAGGCCCATCCGATAGTCATTTTCAAAACCGACCAAAATGTAATAAATCAGTCGGATTTCCATTGATGGGTATAACTTATCTTGTTGGTGAGCAAATTCAAGCCCATCGGACCGCTTTCTGTCAAAACCAGACAGCGCTTTCAACAGAAGTTTGACGAAATTGCTCAGATCTCCCGAAAATCAAGCATAAGAACCCGGTTTCGCCCTGCCAGATCCTGTAAAATTTCAGGATGCCCAGATGACGGACCAACCAAACCATGACGCGAAGCAAGCTCCAGAACGTCGTTTGACTGGGTGGAACCGAACTCAAGCGCCATCAGTCCGGGCTTTGTATGCCATGTGGCAACGCGTTCGAAGATCGCCTCATAGGCTTCCAGACCGGAGGGACCGGAGACCAGTGCCCTGTGCGGATCATAATGGGCGACGTCCGCATCAAGATCGGCCATCTCAGCTTCTGCAAGATAGGGCGGATTGGAGATCAAGATGTCGATAGGGTCGGTCAGCGGTTCCGCATAGTTGCCGATTTCAAAAGAAGCGCGGCTCATCAGCCCCAATGCCAACGCATTGGCCCGGGCAATGTCCAGCGTCGGCTCATGAATATCGATGCCGATCCCGCGCGCATTCGGCAATTCGGACAAGAGTGAAATCAGCAGACATCCACTTCCCGTCCCGATGTCGGCGATGACATGAGGGGCGGAGACATCCTTGATTGCTTCGAGCACGCCCGAGACCAGCGTCTCGCTATCAGGCCGTGGCACCAACACATCAGGCGATACCTTGATGGACAGGCCCCAGAATTCTCTCATGCCCAGAATGTGTGCCACCGGCTCACGCTTGAGGCGACGGGCAACAAGCGCCTCAAGGCACCGCATCTCATTTTCGCTTACCTGCCGGTCGAAGTGAAGGATGAGATCCGTCTCTGAGAGGGACAATCCATGGCCAGCAATCAGCCGTGCGTCCAGACGAGCCGTGTCGATCCCATCGGCTTCAAGCGTTCGGGCAATGTCTGCAATGACCTGATCGAGCCGCATCCGGTGCTAAACCACGTCAGCTTCAACAGCGGCAAGCAATTGTGCCTGACTTTCGGCGATCAAAGCATCGATCAATTCGCCCAGCGCTTCGCCCGTCAGAACCTTTTCGAGCTTGTAGAGGGTCAGGTTTATGCGATGGTCTGTGACGCGTCCTTGGGGGAAATTGTAGGTCCGGATGCGTTCGGAGCGATCGCCCGAGCCCACCTGCCCGCGGCGGGCATCAGCGCGCTCATTGTCGGCGCGGTCACGTTCCGCCTCAAGAAGGCGTGACTGCAGCACCTTCATCGCATTGGCACGGTTCTGGTGCTGGGATTTTTCGGACGATGTCACCACGATCCCGGTTGGTAGGTGCGTGATGCGCACCGCAGAGTCGGTGGTGTTGACGTGCTGGCCACCGGCACCGGATGCCCGCATGGTGTCAATGCGAATGTCGTCGGGGCGGATATCGATGTCGACTTCCTCGGCTTCGGGCAGCACCGCCACGGTCGCAGCAGAGGTGTGGATGCGCCCACCGGATTCGGTCTCCGGCACGCGCTGGACCCGGTGCACGCCGGATTCGAATTTCATCTTGGCAAACACACCCGTTCCGGAAATGCTGGCAATGATCTCCTTGTATCCGCCGACATCGCCTTCGCTGACCGACATCAGTGACACTTTCCAGCCGTTGTCCTCGGCATATCGCTGATACATGCGAAAGAGATCGCCCGCGAACAGCGCCGCTTCGTCACCACCTGTCCCGGCACGCACTTCCAGAATGGCGCTTTTATTGTCGGCGGCATCCTTGGGTAAGAGCAGGACCTGCAACTCTGAAGCAAGCGACTCAATCTTTTCCTCGACCGGCTTGTAATCCTCCTGCGCCAGCTCGCGCATGTCGGAATCCATTTCCGGATCTTCGAGGATTTCCTTGAGATCATCGAACTCCTTGAGAGCGTCGATATATTCCTGAGACTTTTTCGCGACCGGCTCCAGTTCCGCATAATCACGGCTGAGCTTGACGTAGACCTCCGGTTCCGGCCCAGCGGCCATCTCCGAGGAAATCGCGTCAAACCGCTGTATGAGGGCCTCAACCCGACCCAGTGGAATGGAAACACCTGCCATCTTGCTTGTCCTGCCTTGCAGCAACCCGGTCCTCTTTGAGGCAATCCCGCGCATGCATTCATTATGTGTTGATACCAGCATCAGCAAAACGTCCGGTCACAGCAGAGTGCATCTCTGTCGCACCGGTCCGTGAGCTTTGCTATACGTTGCCAGCTGGAACCTGAATATTGTGTTTTTCGGCGAAGTCCGCAAGGAAATCCTTGATTTCCTTGTCGTTGACCGCCGTGTCGAGTATGTCCCCGAAAACCGCCGACAATTCGCCCAATGGCAAGTCAAGCACCATGGCCTTGACCGGCCCGATCGCCGACGGGACCATCGACAAGCGTCGATAGCCGAGGGCAAGCATGGCCATTGCGCCAAAGGGTTTGCCCGCCAGTTCACCACAAATGGTGACCGGCACGCCTTTTTTGTCGCCTTTTCGGATCACATGACGCAGCGCCCTGAGGAAGGGAGGAGAAAGCGAGCTGTAACGCCCCGACAGTCGCGCATTGCCCCGGTCACTGGCCATCATGAACTGGTGCAGATCGTTCGTGCCGATGGACAGAAAATCCACCCGATCCATCAGTTCATCGAGTTCGAACAGCAACGACGGCACTTCCAGCATTGCACCAAGAAGGATGCTAGATGGCTTTTCATAGCCATGCCGTTCGAGATGGGTCATCTCGCGGTTGAACAGATCAATGGCCGCATCATATTCGCCGACGTTGGTGATCATCGGGAACATCAGCTTGAGGCTGCGTCCGGCAGCTGCATGCAGCAATGCCCGGATCTGGGTGCGCAGCAGTCCGGGACGATCCAGTCCCAGCCGCACGGCGCGCCATCCCATCGCGGGGTTTTCCTCAGCGGCCATCCTGAGGAAGGCAAGAACCTTGTCACCGCCTACATCAAGGGAGCGGAAGGTCACAGGCATGCCGTTGGTGCTGTCGAGCACCTTGCGATAGACATTTTCCTGTTCGCGCATCCGCGGGAAGTTCTCAGCCACCATGAATTGCAGCTCTGTGCGGAAAAGGCCAATCCCTTTGGCCCCTGCATCAGCCAGATTGGGCAGATCGACAAGAAGCCCGGCGTTCATCATCAGATCGACGTCGACCCCGTCCTTGGTGACCGCAGGTTTGTCGCGAAGCTTGCGATATTGTTCCTGACGCTTGGCACGGAATTTGACCTGATCCACATAGGAGGCTTCGACATCGGACGGCGGGCGCAGATGGACTTGCCCCATATCGCCATCAACGATGATGGAATCGCCATCCTCGCACAGGGACACGACCGCTTCTGCTTGCCCCACCGTGGGGATGCCAAGCGCTCGCGCAACGATGACCACGTGACTGGTGGGTGCGCCCTCTTCGAGCACCAGACCGCGCACATGATCCCGGCCATAGTCGAGCAGTTCGGCGGCACCCATGTTGCGCGCAACGATGATCGCATCGGATGGGACAGTGTCCTCTTGCCCGTCACCACTGCCCTGACGATTGCCGACCAACTGGCGCAGCAGGCGGTTGGCGAGATCATCAAAATCGTGCAGCCGGTCGCGCAGATAAGGATCCGTCGAGCGCAGCATACGGGCGCGCGTGTCGCTCTGAACGCGTTCGACCGCGGCTTCTGCCGTCAGGCCGCTGTGGATTGCCTCGACCATGCGGCGTACCCAGCCCCGGTCGTAGGCGAACATGCGGTAGGCTTCGAGAATTTCGCGGTGCTCACCGCCATGCGAAATGTCGTCGCGGCTCAAAAGGTCATCGACAGACAGGCGCAGTTGCTCGATCGCGGTTTCGAGGCGTTGTTCCTCGCCCGGCAGATCCTCGGCAATCAGATTGGTTACAACGATCCGGGGTTCGTGCAGGACAACGCGCCCAAGCCCCAGCCCCTCGGCCATGGACAGGCCATTGATCCGCATCGGCCGGACCAGATCGAGGTCGCCGCCGGGGCCAGACAATCCCTTCAGTTCACCAGAGGCGATCAGTTCGGCCAGAACCATCGCCGTGGTTTGCAGCGCTTCGACTTCCTCGTCGGAATAGATCCGCTGGGACTTGTTCTGAACCACCAGAACGCCGAGAACACGACCGGCGCGCAAGATTGGCACACCAAGGAACGCATGATAAATTTCTTCGCCCGTCTCGGGACGATAGGCAAAAGCAGGATGCTCCTGCGGCTCGGAGAGATTGAGGATGCGGGCTTCAAGGGCGATGTGACCGACAAGGCCCTCACCCACGTTGAGCTGGGTCTGGTGAACCGCATTCGGGTTCAGACCTTCGGTCGCATAAAGCTCGAGCAGATTATCGGCGCGCAGAACATAGACAGAGCAGACCTCGGCCACCATGTTGGCCGCGATCAATCGCACGATCTCGTTCAAACGCTCCTGCGCATCTGTCGGTTTTGCCATCGTCTCGCGAAGGCGTCGCAACAATATGCGCGGACCCCCCAGATTTCCCCGCATTAGGGATACTCCGATTTTCCGCTACAGCAAGCATGACCATTGACATAGGCGGTCGGCCACAGAACTCCCGATGCCAGATGGAAAAGGCCCGAACGTGCGGGACTCACCGGGTATGGAATCTTGTTTGTGGCACTATGGCACGAGGCTGACAGGCAGATCAATGATCCGCCACGCACTTGGGCAAAAACACATCGTCCATGCGCCGTGCCCGAAAAGCCGGCCCGAAACCGGGCCAGCAACCTTGGCAAACTCTATTTTCCATCAAGCCCATAAAGAGAGTGAAGGGTTCGTACCGCCAGTTCGGTATACTCGCTGTCGATCAGGATCGAGATCTTGATCTCCGAGGTCGTGATGGCACGGATGTTGATGCCGCGTTCAGCCAACGCCCGAAAGGCCTTGGCGGCAACGCCAGCATGACTGCGCATGCCGATGCCGATCACCGACACCTTGACCACGTCCGTCGAGCCTTGCAGCATCTCGTAATTGATATTGCCACGCGCGTCTTCAAGCACAGTATTGGCACGATCAAAGTCGCTTTTCGGCACGGTAAACGTCATGTCTGTGATCGTGCCATCTTCAGAGATGTTCTGCACGATCATGTCGACATTGATGTTGGCCTCTGCCAGAGGACCGAAAACATGCGCAGCAATGCCCGGCTTGTCTTCCACGCGGCGCAGAGAAATTTGCGATTCATCCCTAGAGAAGGCAATCCCGGTTACAACCTGTTTTTCCACAATCTCTTCCTCGTCACAGATCAAAGTTCCAATTGGCTGGTCACTATTGAGCAATTCCGGCGCATCGGGCTCTACAAAGGAAGAGCGAACGAAGGTGCGGACATTGTGAACCATTGCCATTTCGACCGAGCGGACCTGCATCACCTTGGCACCCAGCGAGGCCATTTCCAGCATTTCCTCATAGGAAATCTGTTCGAGCCGGCGGGCGTCGGGAACGATCCGCGGGTCTGTGGTATAGACCCCGTCAACGTCAGTGTAGATATCGCAGCGGTCAGCGTGGATCGCGGCTGCAATCGCAACAGCGCTGGTATCCGAGCCGCCACGCCCAAGGGTCGAGATCCGATGGTCAGGACCGATGCCCTGGAAACCGGCAACAACAGCAACCTGATTGAGCTCAAGGCGTTCGATCAGACGCGAGCCGTCGATTTCCTCAATCCGGGCTGCGCCATGTACGCCATTGGTTTTGAAGGGAATTTGCCACCCCAACCAAGACCTGGCATCGACGCCCATATTCTGAAGGGTGAGCGCCAACAACCCCGACGTCACCTGTTCACCAGATGAAACCACCGTGTCATATTCGCGTGCATCATAAAGGGGGGAGGCCTCCTGAACCCACCCAACCAGCTCATTGGTCTTGCCGGCCATTGCCGAGACGACCACAGCAACCTGATTGCCCGCATCCACTTCGCGCTTTACGTGGCGGGCCACACGCCTGATTCGATCAAGATCGGCAACAGACGTGCCCCCGAATTTCATGACAAGACGAGCCATCAAGTCTCTCTTTCTGCCATTATCCTGTTCTTTTCCAAACGGCGGGACAAAGTGCTTTTTTCGCCCTGCCGCGATTTCGGGCCTAGTCATACTCGGCAGACGCGCGGCTTGCAAGCATTCAAAGCCTTGACTTTTTCTCTTCAGCAGAGGAGCTATGGGAAAACCAACCGGGGGTCGTCCTGCGTATAGGTAGACATACAGAAAATTGACAGATCCCCATCAGGAAAACTTGGCAGGCACCATCATGACATCCCGTCCAACCTTCTCAGGCAGCACGATCGACGAGGCTGAAGTCGCACGCTTTTCAGCCATGGCCGCGGAATGGTGGAGCCCGACGGGCAAGTTCCGCCCCTTGCACAAGTTCAATCCGACACGGGTTGCCTATATTCGCGAAAAGCTGGTGGAGACCTTCGGGCTTGATGCCAAATCCATGCGCCCGCTTGAAGGCCTGCGCATCCTCGACATCGGCTGTGGCGGCGGTCTTCTTTGTGAACCACTGCATCGCATGGGTGCCGACGTCGTCGGCGTTGATGCGTCCGAGACCAACATCGCCATTGCCTCCACCCATGCTGCAGAAACCGGCCTTGAGATAGACTATCGCGCCGACACGGCCGAAGCTCTTGCCGAAGCGGGCGAGACCTTCGACGTGGTGCTGGCCATGGAAGTTGTCGAGCATGTCGCCGATATCGAGCTGTTTTTGCAGTCCAGCGCCAGCATGGTCAAGCCCGGCGGCCTGATGGTGGTCGCCACCCTGAACCGCACCCTCAAGTCTCACGCCCTTGCCATCATTGGCGCGGAGTATATCCTGCGCTGGCTGCCCGTGGGGACGCACTCCTGGGACAAGTTCGTCACCCCCGACGAACTCGAACGCGCCATGGCCCCATCGGGCCTAGACCTCGTCGAACGCGTCGGCGTAACCTACAATCCCCTGACCGGCAAATGGTCCAGATCAAAAGACCTCGATGTCAATTACATGGAATTGTTCAAGCGGGGATGATGGGCTGGTTGGCGGACGGAGGTGACATTAGCTTCACCGCAACTATGTTGAGAGCTTCGAAGGTTGGGCCCTAACGACGCCTCAATGCGTAAGTGGTTTGAACCTAAAGCATGTCGCAATTAATGAGATTCAGGGAGCAAATACATGTCAGGCAGTAAAGCGCAATACAATTAGCGATCCGGACATTCCGTGAAAAACAGCTTTGATGGGCGCTCAGAAAACTCAGGAAATTCAAAGATTAGAAGCAAATAGGGGTGATCCATGATTGATGGACCACCCCTGTCAAAACAGGATCTAGCGTAGATTAAGGCCCTTTTCGACTGCCCCCACTACCACTCTGTAGCCTCAGCCACTCATCGCAGCTACGAAGACGAAGGTGCCAGAGATGGCCAATCCCGATATCAGCAACCAGATCAGTAGATACCCCATGATGTCTCTGGCTGAAAGGCCCGCAACACCAAGCAAAGGCAGGGCCCAAAAGGGTTGAATCTGGTTGGTCCAGCCATCACCCCAGGTAAAGGCCATGATCGTCTGGGCCGGGTCAGCACCCAACGCATGAGCGGCTTCCATCATGATCGGCCCCTGAATGGCCCATTGCCCACCGCCTGAGGGAATGAAGAAATTCACCAAACCGGCGGACAGGAAGGTCAAAAGCGGGAAACTTGTCGGTGTGGCCACCGCAATGATCGCTTCGGAAAAATCCTGCACGAGGCCCGATTGCGTCATCATACCCGCAATACCGGCATAGAGCGGGAACTGCAGGATGATACCTCGCGCCGCACCAATCGCCTTGGCGGCAGCGCCCTGATAGGCGTGTGGGCTTTTGTGCAGCAAGAGTCCGAGACCAAGGAAGATCAGAATGACCGTGTTGAGGTTGATGCTGAAGCCTTTGGTGATGATCTGGCTGATCAGGAAGACCGCAACCAGAAGCCCAAGGAACAGGGTCGGGATACGGCTGTTCTCGATCCGGTCCGAAGGTGTCATCTGCGACCGGTCGATCTCCTCATCGGCACTGGCACCCTCCTCGGAACTCGTGAACAGATCAATCTTCTCTGGCTGCTTCTGGAACATGAAGAAAATGATCAGCAGCGCCAGCAGCAGAACGGTCAGAAAGATATTCCACGGTGCATAGAGCGTCTCGGTGACGGGCACAATACCAATCGCCTCTTCCATGAAATGCTTGGGCGTCGCAATGACCAGCGGGATGGAGGAAGATGGACCGCGCACCAACTCGCCGCCATAAGCAGCCGCCACGATGAGCGGGAAGTGAACCTTCACCCTCCGCCCCATTTCACGCGCCAGAATGGCACCGGCGACCATGCCGAAGCCCCAGTTCAGGTAATAGCATACGAAACTGGTAACGATGGTGATGATGATGGCCTGACGCCAATTGCCTGCCAATTTGGTCAGGCCCGTGAAAACCGTTTGCATGATCGGCGTCATCGCCAGAACATAGCCCGTCATCAGGACCAATGTCATCTGCATGCCGAATTTGAACAGTTTGGAAAAGCCGGTCCCCCAGTAATTGGCCATATCCAATGGTGAATGCCCTGTTGTGAGCATGCCAAAGAAAAACACAAATGCTGTCAGGATCAATGCCAGCACATAGGCACTGGGCAGGTAGCGTTGCACAACGCGTACCGAAAAATTGGTAATCGCTTCCATCTTTCTCCTCCTTAATTTCCTCGGCTGACGCTTTGGAAAAGCCGGTCAGATGACCGACACGGCAGGGCACTGTCTCCCCGGCGCCCTGAACCAGTCGCATGCTTGAGCAATAGAGCGGTCAGACCCTCTCAAGTGCGATGGCAATGCCTTGTCCAACACCGATGCACATGGTCGCCAGAGCCCGCTTGCCTCCCGTATTGGCCAGCTCCAGTGCCGCAGTTCCCGTTATCCGGGCGCCAGACATTCCCAACGGATGGCCAATAGCGATTGCCCCCCCGTTTTTGTTGACCCGGGGGTCGTTGTCGTCGATCCCCAGATCGCGCATGGTCGCCAGCCCCTGACTGGCAAAGGCTTCATTCAGTTCAATGACATCGAAATTGGATTGCTTGAGACCCAACCGCGCCATGAGTTTCTTTGACGCAGGCGCCGGACCAAAGCCCATGATGCGCGGCGGCACCCCGGCAGCAGCACCTCCGACGATCCTTGCGATCGGCACCAGACCATGGCGCGCAATCGCTTCCTCACTGGCGATCAACAGAGCCGCTGCGCCGTCATTGACGCCACTGGCGTTGCCTGCGGTCACGCTGCCCCCGTCTCGGAATGGCGCACGCAATTTTGCCAAGGCCTCCAGCGTCGTTGAAGGGCGAGGATGCTCGTCCTTGTCAACCACGATTGGCTCGCCTTTTCGCTGAGGGATGGTCACGGACGTGATTTCCTGCGCCAAGCGACCATTTTCCATGGCGGCTGCCGCTTTCTGCTGACTGTTGAAGGCAAACAGGTCCTGATCCTCGCGCCCGATGCCGAACTCATCGGCCACATTCTCGGCTGTCTCCGGCATGGAATCGACGCCATATTGGGCCTTCATCAGAGGATTGACGAACCGCCAGCCGATGGTGGTATCATGAATTTCGGCGGCACGGGAAAAAGCGGTTTCGGCCTTGGGTATCACCAACGGCGCACGGGACATGCTCTCCACACCACCGGCAATCATCAGGTCTGCCTCACCGGCTCGGATTGCCCGCGCCGCGCTGATGATAGCGTCCATGCCCGAGCCGCACAGGCGGTTGATGGTCGAGCCTGGGACAGTGTCGGGTAGTCCCGCCAGTAAGGATGCCATGCGAGCGACGTTGCGATTGTCCTCACCCGCCTGATTGGCGCACCCCAGCAGCACATCGTCGACCTCTGACCAATCGATGGCATGCTTTGCCATCAGAGCCCGAAGCGGGATGGCCGCAAGATCATCGGCCCGAACCGAAGAGAGAGCGCCGGCAAAACGGCCAATCGGCGTGCGTACGTAATCGCAAATAAAAGCTTCTGGCATGATCTTCCCCTTACAGGACCGGCACAGCGAGATCGGAGACATCCCCGTCAATGATGAGTGGCGCGCCCGTCATCGCTTGCAGATCATCAAAGGAAAGGGACGCAAGCTTTTCGCGCAGGATGAAATGCCCATCGCTAATGTCGACCACTGCGAGCGAGGTATAGATGCGCGTCACACAGCCCACCCCGGTAAGCGGCATGGTGCATTTGTCCACGAGCTTCGGGCTGCCATTCTTGGCAACGTGGTCGGTGACGACAGCCACCCGCTTGGCGCCATGCACCAGATCCATCGCGCCACCGACGGCGGGCACGCCTCCCTTGCCGGTCGACCAGTTGGCCAGATCACCAGTTTGCGCGACCTGATAGGCCCCCAGAACCGCAAGATCAAGATGACCACCACGCACCATGGCGAAGCTGTCGGCATGATGAAAGAAGGCAGAGCCCGGCTTCAGCGTGATCGCTTTCTTGCCAGCATTGATCAGATCCCAGTCTTCCTCGCCCTCGGGCGGCGCTTTGCCAAAGCCCAGTACGCCATTTTCAGTGTGGAAGACAACTTCACGATCCTCTGGTTTGAAGCGGGCGACCATTTCGGGGAAACCGATGCCGAGATTCACATAGGCACCATCTTCCATGTCTTGCGCTGCACGCCATGCGATTTGAGCGCTGGAAAGCTTGATATCGTCCATCATGGATAGACCGCCTCCATACGGTTGAGCATTTCTTCCTGAGCGGGATCGCTGATTTCGACGAGCGAATTCACGAAGATACCCGGCGTGATGACCTGTTCGGGATAGATCTCCCCGGCCGGAACCAGTCGGGTCACCTGCGCGATGCTGCAGCTCGCTGCCGAAGCCATCAGAGGATTAAAATTGCGCGCGGCCATGCGATAGGTGAGATTGCCCATGGGATCGCCCACCTCGGCCTTGATCAGAGCATAATCGGCTTTCAGGCACCGCTCCTGTACGTACATCCGGCCGTCAAACTCAGCCACCGGCTTGCCCTCGGCCAGTTCGGTTCCATAACTCGTGGGCGTGTAAAAAGCGGGAATGCCTGCACCACCGGCGCGGATGCGTTCGGCCAGCGTGCCTTGCGGGACCAGTTCCAGCTCGATCTCTCCGGCGAGATATCGCTCGGTAAAGGCTCTGGGATCGGCAGACCGGGGGAAAGAACAGACCATTTTCCGGACCATGCCCTGTTCGATCATCGCAGCAATCCCGACGTGACCATTGCCCGCGTTGTTGTTGATGATGATCAGGTTTTTTGGGCCATGGTCTACCAGGGCATGAATTAACTCAATGGGCGCACCCGCCCCCCCGAAGCCGCCCACCATGATGGTTGCCCCATCTGGAATGCCTGCGACGGCCGCAGACGCAGACGCACATGTCTTTTCCATTCTCTATCCTCCCTCGTCGCCATGGTTTGCTTGGCGCCATCAGGATAGGACTCGATTGAAAATCCTTTCAATAAATTTGTTCAACATTTGACATTTGTTCAAACTTGAAATAGATTTGTGCGCATGACAAACAAATCCACGGACTTTGTGACATCTCTGGCCAAGGGGCTGCAGGTCATCGAGGCTTTCAGCGCTGACTGCCCCCGATTGAGCATCACGGATGTGGCGCGACAGACTGGGCTTGATCGCGCCACAGCCCGGCGCTGTCTGTTGACCCTGCACACGCTGGGCTATGCCGATTATGACGGCAAGTATTTCACCTTGGCTGTCCGTTCCCTGCGCCTGGGGCTTGCCGGTCTGTCATCAATGCCTCTGCCGCATATTGTGCAGCCATGGCTCGACAAGCTCTCCGAGCGCATCGGCCAGTCCTGCTCCGTTTCCATTCTCGATGGCAATGAGATCGTTTATATAGCCCGCGCCGCCCAACGCCGGATCATGTCCATCGGGCTTATGCCCGGCTCCCGCCTTCCCGTCCATTGCACATCGATGGGGCGGGTCCTGTTGTCATCTCTGCCCGAGGATGAAGCCCGCGCCCTGATCGAAAGCTGCGAGCTGGTCCCGCGCACCCCCTTCAGCTTGACGGATACCGAATTGATCCTCGAGGAGTTGGCCCGCGTTCGTGAGCAAGGCTATGCCCTGCTCGATCAGGAGGTGGAAATCGGACTTCGCGCCATCGCCATCGGTCTGGTGGGACAGCGCGGCAAAGTCTGCGCTGCACTCAATGTCGCGGTCGCAGCCGTCCAGCCTGACGCCGCAGACCTGATCGATATCTATCTGCCAGAAATGCGGCGCGTTCAGAGCGGATTGGCGCGTGTATTACCCTAAAAGACTGATAACCGGTCGTCTTAGTTGGAGGCATCTTGGCATGCTGTCCGGGTTCTCAAGGCCACTTCTACCTCAAAAACCACTATCCGAAGTGTTCTGACAAATCTGGATAGACTGAAAAAACCTGCCCATGCAAGGCCTCAAACTTTGAAAGACCGTGGTTTATGCTATAGATCCCGGCAGGGAACTGCCCACTCGTTCTGCAATTTGCTGCAAGATTGGCCCGAAATCCAGCAGCGCAGTTTCTGTGTCCATTGCGCTTCTGATCCAAATAAGGGAAACACATCCCAGCAGCGTGCCTTCCGTTCGGACAGGAACAGCCAATGACGCCGTTCGAGACCGGAACTCTCCACCGTCCCTGACAGCGATGCCCCGCTGTCTTGTTTCGGCCAAGAGGCTATTCAGTCTGTTTGGCTCCAGAAAGGGTCTATCCTCTGGTGCATCCAGTCGACGCACGTGATCAAGAATAATTTGGCACTCTTCCTCAGGGCAAAAGCTGAGATAGGCTCTCCCTGCCGACGTGCGCAACACCGGCAAGCGATAGCCCGTCATGCCCCGATCAATGGACAAGGGAGAGCGATCGTGTGTCGTCTCCTGGATGATCATGGCCGCATTGTTGTAGACGGTCAGATCAAGCGGCCAAATAACTTTGTTCGCATATTCAGCAAAGAGCGGCCCTGCGATCTGACACAATTCTGATGTGATCACATAGCCGTCGCCAAGCGATGCAGCTAGTCGCGTGATACGAACTTGGCTCGTGGTTGCTGAGAACACGACATAACCAAGCTCTTCAAGCGTTTCAAGCATGCGATAGACGGTCGGGCGAGGAATTCCAATATCTCTGGCAATATCAGCAGGCCGCACCTCTCCCTCCCGGTTGATGTATCGCAGAATGGCAAGACCGCGCACCAAAGATCGCACGCCATTTGTCTTGTCATTCCCTTTGCGATTTTTGATTGTCAATGCGGTTGTCATTCTGCCACCTTTTCACGGGTCTTCAGCATACGCAATTAGACCTCTGCTCGAACCGGATTTCTCAGGATACCAATCCCCGAAACTTCGACTTCGCAGACATCGCCTTCCTTCATGAAGAGAGGAGGCGTACGTTTGCTGCCAACTCCGCCCGGGGTGCCCGATACAATAACATCACCCGGCAACAAGGGCAGGATGGTGGAGCAGTAGGCAATAAGTCGAGGGATCGACGTAACGAGCCTGGACACATACGTATCTTGCACGAGCTCGCCGTTGAGGCGGGTTTGCAAGTGCATTTGTTCAGGGTCAACGATCTCATCACTGGTCACCATCCATGGACCGAAGCTGCCCGTGTTCGCAAAAGTCTTGCCCGGCATAAACTGATGCGTGTGTTTCTGCCAATCCCGCACAGACCCGTCGTTGTAGCAGGCATACCCTGCGACATAGTCCAATGCATCAGCCTCTGGGATCCTGCGACCTTGTTTTCCGATGACGACAGCAACTTCGCCCTCATAATCAAACATGTCGGATTCCAGTGGTTTGATCAGTGGAGCTTCATGGCCGATCTGCGACCCAGCATAGCGCGCAAACAACACGGGATTGGTCGTTATCTCACGACCGGTTTCCTCGATATGTGCATGATAGTTCAGGCCGACGCAGATGATCTTGTCGGGGTTCGGGATTACTGGATCATGATCGACGTCGTCAAAGGCATAGTCTGCCTCTGCCGATACAAGAGTGTTTGCCTCTTCCATTTTGTTCGCTGCAAGAAAATCTCGCAGCGTTCGCGCTTCAAAGTGTTTGCCGAGATCAACGATTCCAGCATCGTTGACAAGACCGTATGAGGATTTACCATCCTTTGAGAATGAACACAGTTTCATGGGATTATACTACCTTCGCGTTTTTGTAAGTCTAGGGATTTGGGAATGTCAGACCGATCAGGGCTTCAAGTTCTGCAGACGTATTTGCCGCGCCGAGAGTATGCCGATCCGGACGCAGCAGAGTTGCTCGCGCACCAAGACGTGCGAGGTGTTCAGATGCGTTTGACATGTCCGTCGTCACAACGCCTATCGAGGCAGGAACAGTCAGATCACCTAGCAAGTCCGGCTCGGACACGATCACAAATTGGTGCCGAAATTGATCGTCCATCAGCGTACCATCCGAAAGGCGCGGTTGACCGAATAACCGCCCGGCTTTCTCGCCCTTACCAAGGCCCGGGCCAATGGGTGGAGCGATGCTTTCCATGCGGGCAGTGCCATCTGGTGCAGGCAGTGCGGAACGCAGGGCCTCCTCGGTTCCAGCTGTGTTGATCAAGCCACCCAACCTCACCGCGGTCTGAATATATTCACGTGCGTTGGGTTTGCGTTCACTTTCATAACTATCAAGAAGATGCTCGGCTTCGGTGCCTTGGACAAGGCCCTTGACGACCAGCGCCAGTTTCCAAAACAGGTTGGCGACATCGCGTGTGCCGGCACACATGCCCTGTCCCATGAAGGGCGGGGTTTGATGACAAGCATCTCCAGCTAGGAATAATCTGCCTTTCCGCCAGTGCTCGGCTACGAGAGAATGAAAAACATAGACCGCAGCTCGTTCGAGTTCCGCCTGTTCGGGCTTCAGCCAGTCCGAAATCAAGTCCCAAACGCGCTCGGGTTTGATAATTTCGTTGCTGTCTTCGTCTGGAAGAACTTTGATCTCCCAGCGCCTCCTGAGGCCCGGTGTCCTGACATAGGTAGCAGGCCGGTCCGGACGACAATACTGGATAGAATGATCGCCGAGTTCAGGCATGTCTTCGCGCAGAATGACATCGACCACAAGCCAACGCTCATGGAAGCCGTAGTCTTCCATGTCGCTTTCGATATAGCGCCGAATGAGGGAACGTGCGCCATCGCAACCGACAACAAAACCAGCTTCAATGCGGCGGATCTTCCCACAAGACATGTCCTCATAGCGAAGCTCTACCGAGTTGCCCTTTTCCTCAACATGAAAGACTTCGCATCGTGCGCGGATCGTCGCATTGGATCGTTCGGTCAGGCTCGAACGTAGCAGATCTTCAAGATCCGGCTGATGGAACCGATAGTTTGCTTGCCACCCCTGAGGGCCTTCCCCTTGAGGTCTTGGCCAGTCCAGGAGCAAATTGCCGTCGCCGTCAACAAACCGCATGCCCGGATGCCTGTGAGTCTTTGCTTCCATTGCATCGGCAATGCCGATCCATTGAAAGACACGCATGACTTCCGCGTCAAAATGCACGGCTCTTGGCAGGTGGTAGTGCGCTGCCTCCTTGTCTAAAACAAGGGTTTTCAGGCCGCACTGTGCCAGAAGATGGGCGAGCGTCGCCCCCGCGGGGCCATAACCCACGATCGCAACATCAAATTTTTCCATGTTTATTTTCCCTGTTTTGCCAGTTCAGCAAACAGCCAAGGGCAGTCCGCAACCTGAGGCGCTCGTTTCCCTCGCTGGGCCGCGTCCAATCGCATATCGCGCAGCCGCTTCCGGCCACCTTCTTCTGTGAGATAGAGTCGCTCGTGGCCCCAGAAACTTGGACCATCGTGCGTTTGGTGTGGTTCCCAGCTCTCAGGGTCGATGACCCGTCCACCCCAGCCATTCTCGACAAAGAAGCCGGAAGGGGAATGCGCATAATATGAAGTCATGTAGTCATTGGTATGCCGTCCGAGCGTGTAGGCGACGCGATCTTCTTCCTGACTGGCGAGGTCAAACCCCTGTCCAACATCGTCAAGATTCTGAAATTCGACCATGAAATGATGGAAACCCAATTGGCCGGACCCCACCATCGCAAAGCTGTGGTGTCGGCCGTTGACGTGGAAAAAATACAAACCATATGGCTCAAGCCCAAAATCGGAGACATGGAAGTCCAGAAGATCTCTGTAAAAAGGCAGCATTACTTCGATATTCTTGACATGTAGCACGGCATGGCCCATGCCCAACGGTCCTGTTTTAAAACCATCTATTGGTCGCCCCGGTATGAACGCGTCGTTTGCAATCATCGGGCCGTGAAAAAGCTCAATCCGGTTACCACCCGGATCCTCGAACCAGATCAGATCCGTCACGAAGCGACGGTCGCACAATTCGCCTGAACCTGTGTGCACCACGACGCCTGCACCGTCCAATCGGTTGGCATAGACCTGCAGATCATCGCGATGCTCGACTTCCCAGCCCATGAAGGCCAATGTTTCGCCTGGTTCATCTGAGACCAGAAGACGCTGTTGACGATCATCCATACGAAAGGCAACGGCCTTTCCGCCACGATCGATTTTTTGCATGCCCAACAATTTGCCTGCAAAATCGCCCCAATCATCAAGCTTGTCTGATCTTACGCCGAGATATCCTAGTGCATTGATTGCCATAGCACGCACTCTCCGTTTGATTTGTTCCTGCGTCGTCAGCCCTGCCGGACGAGGCATAAGAAGACTTGTCCGGTTCTGCTGCGGCAACGCCAAGTGACAAGCTTCGATTACTTTGTCGAAAGCTCGGAGGCGCGCTTGAGCACCGCTTCCGCCGCTGCGGCGTCTGGCTGTGCCTTGACCCACGCCTTGGGCGCTGCCAACAGCGCTGCTTCCCAAGCCGCTTTCGAATCGTCGTCGAGATCAACGAAACTCACCTTGTTGTCTGACCGGAAAGCCGCTTCCACTTCCGCATCCGTGGTATCGACGACGGAGGCAATCCACTCAGCAGTCTTGCGGCCTGACATGGCGTCAATCACGGCCTTGTCTTCATCGGACAACGCAGTGTAGGTGCGCTTGTTCATCAACACAGCCATCGGAGATGCCGTGAAGTGCGTCGACGTGATGTAGGGCGCTACCTCATTCAGTCGAAATGTGCGGTAGGCATCCATTACCCAAACGGCGCCTTGAACCACGCCTCGTTCCAGATTTTCGTAGACCTGAGGAGCCGGAATGCCGACAGCGGACGCGCCAACCATGTCAAACAAGGTTGAACCGAATTTCGAGGGAGAACGCAGCTTCAGGCCTGACAGATCCTCAGGTGCTTTTACGGCCTTGTCGGTCATAAAGAGCCGGTAGCCTGGTGTGGTAAACAGCGCAATGATTTTATAATCGGCATATTCGGCATCCAGCGCCCCGTCTTCGGAGAGGCTATTCAGGATGTTTGTACCCTTGCTTGACGTCTTTACCATTCCCGGGATTTCAACCACACCGGTCATTGGAAACAGACCGGGCGTGTAAGTGGGCACGACCAAAGCCATGTCGGCCACACCAGCCTTTACCAGCTCGGCCTGCGCTGGTGGAGCGCCCAGCATTGAGCCTGGATACAGTTTGAACTTGGCTCCCTCGGAAAGCTTTGGATTGATTTCGTCAATCCATGCCTGCAAGATTTTTGAAGAGTAAAAGCCTTGGGGCGGCTCGAAAGACGACACCCGCATTTCGCGCGCTTCAGCGCTTATTGCGAAGAGTGAGATAGCCACGGTGGTGGCCTTTATAATAGATTTGATCATTTCGTTTCCTCCCATGAACGATCAAAAAGCATTTTGTGGTAGCCAGATCACAATCGCGGGAACCGCGATGATCACTGCAACTCGAATGAGATCAGCGATGACAAAGGGGGTCACGCCCTTCCAAAGCTCAGCCAGTGTTATGTCGGCGTGAACACTCTTGAGTACGAAGAGATTCATGCCGATCGGAGGCGTGATGAGCCCCATTTCAACGACCATAACGGCAAAGATTCCGAACCATACCGGATCGATCCCGGCGGCATTGGCAATCGGTACAAACAATGGCACCGTCAGAAGCAGCATTGCCAGGCTATCCATCACTGTGCCAAGGCCCAGATAGATCACCAGCATCAAACCAATGACCATAAGCGGCTGATCAAGAATGCCCGAGAACATGGATGTCAGGGAAAAGGGCAGACCTGACAGGGCGAGAAAAAAATTGAAAAGATTGGCCCCAATCAACACCAGATAAAGCGCACCACAGGTCAACGCCGTGTCTTTGACCGCCGCTACAAACCCCCGTAAGGTGAGACGCCCTGAAAGGATGCCGTAGACAAGAACAACGCCGGCACCGATTGCCGCTGTCTCGTTGGCAGTAAACAATCCAGTGTAAAGCCCCCCCATGATAAGCCCGAAGATCCCGACAGGGGGAAGCAGTTCCTTGATTGCAAAGAACCGTTCGTGTTTGTCGGCTCGGCGGTTCTGCGGCGCGTGTGAAATCCCCAGCCAGATTGGGATCCAAATAGCGAGGCAATAAAGCGAGAGCGCTAGAAGGATTGGTCCTGCGGTGGCAAGAATGAGGTCCCGGATCGATTGTTCCGCAATGAAAGCATAGATCACCAACACAGTGGATGGGGGAATGAGAATTCCCAGAGTTCCACCCGCAGCAACCGAGCCTGCCGACAGAGACCGGGAATAGCCCGCTTCTTGCATCTCCGGCATCGCGATGCGCCCCATTGTGGCGGTGGTTGCAAGAGAGCTCCCCGAAATCATACCAAAGCCAGCCGATGCGCCGATTGTTGCCAGCGCAAGTCCTCCTTGCCGATGGCCTATGAGTGTCGACATGGAACGATATAGACGGGAGGATAAGCCACTTTGAACTGCCAAATTTCCCATCATTACGAAGAGTGGCAACATCGTCAGTGTATAGTTTGTGACACTGTCCCATATGGTCGTTGCACCGATCGCCAGAGCACCCGTCATGCCAATAATAAAGCCTGAACCGACAATGCCGACGAGACCCAACGCCACAGCGACAGGTATTTCCAGAAAGATCATGGCAAGGGCTGCAAAAAAGCCAACTCCACCGAGAAGTATCCCACTCATCGTTTGAGCTCCTTGCGACCTGAACGCCATTCGGACCTCAGGCCGATGAGCGCGCCCACAAACGAAATAGCAAGTGCGAAAGTCACGACCGACAGAGCGACGGGCATCGATAGGCCAAGGTCTGACGTGGTTTCAGGGGATCCCACTTTGGACGCGGTGTTTTCGCCCATAATGACCAGCAAAAGCAGGGCAAAACCAACAGAAACGACTGCACCCAGCAATCCCAAGGGACGACGGAAACGCCGTGGTGACATCTCCGACAAAAGTTTGGCGTTTACATGGGAGCGATTTGCGTAGCAGACCGGCATGGATAGCAGCGCGCCGAGACCTATAGAGAGCGACGTCAGCTCAATTGCCGCTGGCAAGTTGGTCCCTGTAACAGATCGCAGAAAAACGTCCGCAACGGTTACTGAGGTACCCAACAAAAAGCATGACCCGGCAGCAAAAAGCAAACCGTCTTGGACCGAGGTTCTTCGTCTCCGTTCCACCATCTCATTCTGCTCCAGACGACGTTACTCGTTGGGCTAGTGATGCGACTTGGCTGCGAGACCCCTGGCTTCTTTCCGACAAGAAAATATCAGCAACAGACTGCATTTCAACGCTCCTCCCCAACGCGACATGAGTATTGATACCTAGGTATCAGGCCGGTGCGCGACAAAAAAGCGCAGAAGAGGAATTGTCCGCTGTACGGACAGTGCTTTTATCGAGACCTAGAAAATCGGGTACAGGACGAAGAAAAAGCCAAGTTCTCATACCATCGAGCAGAATTCAGAACCGATATGCCCATTCTCGCAATCCGATGGACATGATGATCCAAGGTTGACCGACGAGTTTGTTCCAAGCTTCGCAACATATCGCGAGGATTTCCTCGTAGGATGAAAAGATCCGATTGGAAAGCCAGTTTTCCCGCATGAACTGCCATATATTCTCGAACGGGTTCAATTCGGGAGACCTTGGTGGTAGCGGGAGCAATGTGATGTTGTCCGTTACGTCGAGATTTTGCGTTGTGTGCCAGCCGGCCTGATCGAGAATGAGGATTGCGTGGGCTCCATCAGCGACTTGGCGGGAGATTTATTCCAGATGCCACTGCATGGCTTGGATGTTGCAAAAGGGCAGAACCAATCCTGCCCCGACACCACGGGCCGGGCAGATAGCCCCGAAGATATAGACTGACTTTGTCCCTTGATCTTTCGGTGCAACAGGGAGGGTTCCGCGCTATGCCCAACGACGTGTGATCTTGGTTTTCTGTCCGACACGCGCCTCGTCTTGTGGCATGGTTCGCCTCCTTCCTTGCGGATAGAATATCGGCTGAACATAGGAGGGAACAAATGACTATCAAACAGATCGGCATCGATATTGGGAAAATGAAATTTCACATGGTCGCACTCAGCGCAGGCAATGAGATTGTAATGCGTAAGCAGTTTAACAGAAGCCAGTTACTCGCGTTTTTCCAGAAGCAGAGCGACCTCAGAATGCAAATTGCTTTGGAGGCATGCTCTGGGTCCCATTGGTTGGCACATCAACTGGTCGCGATGGGACACGAAGTGACTTTGTTGACGCCTGAGAGCGTGAAGCCATTTGCCAAACCACAGAAGAACGGCTGGATATGCAGGCGTTGCATCGCGTGCGGCAAAGGCTAGTGACAGCCCGAACAGCATTTATCAATCAGATACGGGCCTCCTGCGAGAACGTGGCTTGGTTTTTCGATCTGGGCGGCTACAGTTCGAAGCCTTTATTCATGACAAACTATTGTCAGGTGATATCGAGCTAAACCCGGTCTGCCGAACATTGTTTGAGGCGCTCGTAGTGCGGATTTCAGAAATACCGGACAACGATTTCACAAAACCCGGACAGCGATTTCAGTAATTCGCGAACAGCTGAGTAATGGCTGATCCTTTACCTGGTTCAGGTTTGTGGATTGATGGTTTTCTGTTCTGTTTGTTGGGTCAAGTTCTGATTTTCTTCTGATCGCCTCATACTTTCCCCTTTGAGCTCTATTCGGTGCGCATTGTGAATAATTTGATCAAGGATGGCATCGGCAATTGTCGGCTCGCCGATCATCTCGTGCCATGCCGAAACGGGAAGTTGAGCCGTGATGATGGTTGATTTGCATTGGTATCTTTCCTCGAAGAGCTCGAGCAGATCGAGGCGCTGCTGGTCTGTGAGCGAATGGGTTCTCCAGTCATCCAGGATGAGCAACTGGACGCGAGCAAGTTTGTCGACCAGCCTTGGAAAGCGCCCATCGAGACGGGCCATGGCCATGTCCTCAAACAGGCGGGGCATTCTGACATAAAAGACGGAATAGTCGAGCCTGGCGGATTGGCGTCCGAAGGCGCAGGCGAGCCATGTTTTGCCGGTTCCGGTTTGCCCTGTGAGAATGATTTGTTCATGAGCCTTAATCCAGTCTCCTTGAGCGAGAGAAAGGATTTTGCTCTGATCAAGGCCACGATTGGCAGCGAAGCTGATGTCTTCGATGCATGCATCAGGAAAGCGCATTTTTGCATTGCGCAGCCTGTTGGCAAAACGCTTGTCGGCTCGGGATGCTACTTCCTGGTCGAGCATAAGGCCAAGCCATTCATTCCGATCTAGGGATTGCCCAGGATCTTGTTCATTCAGGCTCTTCCAAGCTTGTGCCATTCCGGTCATGCCGAGTGCGGCCATTTGGTTCAATGTCGGGTGTGTCAGCATTCTTTCTCTCCTGTTTTGATGTTTGTTGATTACTGGTAGTAGGTTGCGCCTCGGATATTGTCGTGGCTCGGTGCTGGAGGGGCGGCTTCCTGGTGCGCGGGTGCCTTGTCGAGACCGGATACCAGGATGGATTGAACGGATTTGTATCTGACCGTCTCGCATGTCAGAGCCCTTTGACAGGCTGCTTCCAGTCTGTCTGTTCCGAACCGGCGTTGTAGGCTCACCCCCCCCCCAGTGCCGAGCGGAAACCCTGCTCGGGGTGTGGCCGATCTCGCATCAGGCGTTCCACCAACAGGGCGGTGTGATATCCAATGCGGGCAGCCTGAGCGACGAGGGTTTGAGGCGTCATGCCTGCGTGACGCTGGTGGGCCTTGGGCATATGCTGTGTAATCGTGGAATGGCCACCCCGATCCCGCCTGCGCTGATGAACTGCAACCCGCTCGGGACTATGGAGAATTTTGTGCCCTGGCGTGGTAACTCTAATATGAGGAGACCCACGTATGAGCATCGACAAAGCCCTTTTGGATCATCTGATGGAAGGCCGCAAAGCGGGCGATCTGTTCGGAGAGGACGGGATTCTGCAAGAACTGACCAAGGCGCTGGCCGAACGAGCCCTGAGCGCCGAACTGGACGAGCATCTGACCGAAGAACGCGCCGATGCGCCGCCTGAAGGCGCGAACCAGGCGCCAAATCGTCGCAATGGCCGCAGCCAGAAGACGGTGACCACCGACAGCGGGAAGGTCATTCTCGACATTCCCCGTGACCGCAACGGCAGCTTTGATCCTCTGCTGATCGCCAAGTATCAGCGCCGCTTTCCCGAGTTCGACACCAAGATCATCAGCATGTACGCGCGCGGGATGACGACCCGCGAGATCCAGGGGCATATCGAGGATATCTATGGTATAGAGGCGTCCCCGAGCCTGATTTCGGCGATCACCGATGCCGTGATGGAGGAAGTGACCGCCTGGCAGAACCGCCCGCTGGAACCGTGTTATCCGATTGTGTTCATGGACGCGATCCGGGTCAAGATCCGCACCGACGGCGTGGTTCTGAACAAGGCGGTTTTTGTGGCCCTGGCTGTTCTCCCGGACGGCACCCGCGACGTTCTGGGGCTTTGGTTCCAGGCCAATGAGGGTGCCAAGTTCTGGGCTAAAGTTCTCAGCGATCTGCGCAACCGTGGCGTTCAGGACATTCTCATCGCCGTCGTGGACGGTCTGAAGGGCTTCCCCCAGGCCATCGAGGCAGCCTTTCCTCAGACCCAGGTCCAGACCTGTATCGTGCATCTGCTGCGCCATTCCATGAGCTTTGCCAGCTACAAGGATCGCAAGGCCGTCGCAGCGGCTCTTAAGGCTGTCTACACCGCTGTGGACGCGACTGCGCTGGCGGAGTTCGAAAACAACGACCTTGCCGCCAAATACCCGGCAATCGCGCCGAGTTGGCGCCGGGCTTGGAACGAGGTGATCCCGTTCCTCGACTATCCGCCCCAGGTGCGCAGGCTGATCTACACCACGAACGCCATTGAAGCACTGAACTCGAAAATCCGCCGGGCCGTTCGCTCCCGCGGGCATTTCCCCAGTGACGAGGCAGCTGCGAAATTGATTTATCTCGCCCTGAATGCTACTTCTGTGGAATGGAAACGCTCCGTGCGCGAATGGCACTCAGTGAAAAGCCAGTTCGCAATAATGTTCGAAGATCGTTTCCAAATGGCGTAATCAAAGCGCCAGGGCACAAAATTCTGCATAGTCCCGGGGCGTATTTTTCCGTTCCATGCAGTCAGTCTATCGCGAACTCCTTTGAGGCCGAAAATGGTTTCAGATTCCAATCTCGACCGCATTTCTTGGGCGCATCAAACGCCGTTTTGTGTCTGAGGATACTCCAAGCCATCCGGGCCAGTTTGTTGGCCAAAGCTATCGCCAGCTTGTTCTGGTTCATGCGTTCTGATGCCCTTATCAGCCATTCACCAAAACTGAAGTCTGGCCATCGATTGGATCGCATCAGAATAACCCTCGCCGCTTGCACAAAGAGCATCCGCAAATATCGGCTGCCCCGTTTCGATATGCGTCCAAGTATTGTTCGGCCCCCTGTGCTGTGTTGACGGGGAACCAAACCGACCCAGGCGGCAAAATCGCGCGCTCGATCAAAGGCTTCTCCAGTTCCGACAGCAGCAACCATCGCAGTCGAGATTACCGGACCAATGCCGGGGATCGTCATCACGTTGATGCAGTTTTCTTCCCTTTGGCTGATCTCTTCTATCTCCTTGGAGACAGCCTCAATCCTGTCATCAAGCCAGAGCCAGTCTCCATAGAGGCCAAACAGGATACTGCGCATTCGGGGCGATATCTCATCTTTGCGCTGTTCGAGAATGGTTTCGAAGGAATTTTTCAAAGCCCGCAGCCCCTTGCGAACCGTAATGCCCTGTTCAATCAAAAATGCACGGATCTGGTTTATCGTTGCTGTGCGACGGGACACCAAGCGGGACCTGACACGATGGAGTGCTTGCAGGTCGAGCTGGTCCTGGCTTTTCTCTGGCACTGTCGGCAAGTTCGGCCGCAAGGCTGCCTCCGCAATGGCCTCAGCATCATTGTAGTCATTCTTCTGGCCCTTGATGAAGGGCTTCACATAAATGGCAGGGATGATCCGAGGTTTGAACCCGAGTTTGCGCAAGCATCGACTGACAAAGTGGGCGCTGAGGCACGCCTCCATGCCGACAACGCATCTTGGAAGCTTGTCGAAAGTCTGCAGCAAGCCAAGTCGTTTTATCTTCTTGCGCAGAACAAGCTGGCCATCGGAATCAAAACCAACCAAATGGAACGTGTCCTTGCCGATATCGATGCCAATCGACATCAAGGTATCAATTGCTTTCTTCGTCATGCCGCTTCTCCTAATCTGCAGGTGAAACAGTCAAACTATAACCTGCTGAGTTGGGGGAAGCAGCCGGTACATCCCATTAGCCGACACTCGTCTAGGTGTTTGCTCCCAAGCTTTGATGGTGCCCTTTCTCATTTGAATGGAGGGAAGCACTATGGGCCGTGTTCTACACGGCAGCGCCACGACGACAGAGGCAGTCCGTCGAGCAATACAAAATAGTCAAGAGAGCCTGAGAGTGCTTTCCAAGCGATACGGCATCAATCAGAAAACGGTCGTCAAGTGGAAGAAGCGCACCTCACAAGCGGACTTAAGAACCGGACCGAAGGAGCCACGTTCGACGGTGCTTTCGCGGCAAGAAAAACGACCATTGTCGCCTTCCGCAGGCATACCTTGTTGCCTCTCGACGATTGCCTTTATGCATTCCAGCCGACAATCCCGCATCTGACGCGCTCTTCACTGCACAGATGCCTGCAACGACTCGGAATTTCGCGACTACCGAGTGTCGAAGGCGACAAGCAGCCAAAGAAGCGTTTCAAGAGCTATGCGATCGGCTATTTCCATATCGATATTGCCGAGGTACAGACAGCTGAAGGCAAGCTCTATCTCTTTGTGGCTATTGACCGGACTTCCAAGTATGCCTTCGTTGAACTCTATACCAAGGCAGGAAAGATGAATGCTGCACAGTTCCTGCGCAATCTGGTCGCCACGGTGCCCTATACTATCCATACTGTTCTGACCGACAATGGCATCCAGTTCACCAATCGGTCTCGCGATCTCCATGAGTTCCAGCACATCTTTGACCGGGTCTGCACTGGAAACGGCATTGAACACCGCCTGACAAAAGTGAAGCACCCAAGGACCAACGGTCAGGTCGAGAGGATGAACCGGACTATTAAGGATGCCACCGTCATACGGTTCCATTACGACGATCACGAGCAACTCCAGAAGCATCTGGCTGTTTTCATAGATGCCTACAACTTCGCTAGACGATTGAAGACGCTAAGGGGCCTGACCCCATACGAATTTATCTGCAAAAAGTGGACAGAGGATCCGGAAAGATTCAAAATGAATCCGATCCATCAAATCCCGGGACCGAACAAGACCCTCAAGGAGATGATCCCATCGCCCCTGGAGATGGCCAAGGCCGAATTCTCTACCATCCGGTTACGCCTTCTGAAAATTGCAGTCCGAGTGCAGGAATTTGCAAGTCGTATCGGTCTTGCATATGCAGCAGGCTGTCCCGAGGCCGACCTCTTCACAAACATTGCCAACAAACTCAGAGCACCCAGACAGTCGGCACCGCCCTGAAACCAAGGGCAGCAGGTGCCCTGATGAACCCGTAACTGTCAACTCTAACGCGTTCCAAAAGTACAAGCATTCTCAGCGCACTTGATCCGCAACCAATCAATGCGGCCAAAATCGGGGCTGGAAAATGGGAGGGCATCGTGAATAATACGGGCTAGGTCAATTTTTGTTCAGCGGTTATCATTGGTTGCTGCAAAAAACGCATAATCGTTCAAGCCTTCCGACATTCTTCACGATCAGTTGCCGCATCCCGTTCGCTCAACTATCGGAAAGATGAAAGAGGGAGTTGAACAACCTCAACTCCCTCTTTCAGTTCAAGCAGCCCTGACTTCTGCCAGGAATTTCTCGACCTGTGCCTTGAGCTGCTCTGACTTGTTGCTAAGCTCAGACGCGGTCGCTGTGACTTGAGATGCTGCGTCTCCTGTCTCACCGGCTGCGCGTGTTACTTCCTGAATGTTGGAAGTTACCTCCCCAGTTCCTGCTGCCGTATGTTCAACACTGATCGCAATTTCTTGAGTAGCAGCGGTCTGTTCCTCGACTGCCGATGCAATTCCGGAGGCAATTCCGTTGATGTCTGCAATCGTTTTACCGATATTCTGAATCTCAGCAACAGCACCTTCTGTCTCAGCCTGGATATTTGAGATCTGCTGACCGATTTCCTCCGTCGCCTTGCCGGTCTGGCTCGCAAGCTCTTTCACTTCAGATGCGACAACTGCAAAGCCCCTTCCAGCTTCACCAGCCCGGGCTGCCTCAATTGTTGCATTGAGCGCAAGCAGATTGGTTTGTTCTGCAATATCGGAGATCAGTTTGATGACATCTCCGATCTTCTGAGCAGCAACGGCAAGGCCCTGAACCTGCTGGTCCGTACTTGCAGCCTGTTCAACTGCCCTTTCAGCAATTTCCGCAGATTGGGATACCTGACGGGAGATTTCCTGAATTGAAGAGCTGAGCTCTTCGGTTGCGCTCGCCACAGTTTGAACGTTGGATGAAGCGTTTTCCGCAGCTTCGGCCACTGTCGAGGCTCGATTGTTTGTGTCACTGGCAATGTTCGACATGGATTGCGCAGTTGTTTCCATTTCTGTCGAAGCGCTGGCAACAGCGCCCAGCAAATCGGAAATGTTAGCGTCGAAGTCCTGTGTCAATTGCTCGATCAGACGGGAGCGCGTTTCCCGAGCCTCTGCATCTTTCGCTTCACGCTCGGCAAGTTCGTCGGTCCTGATCATATTTTCCTTGAAAACCTGCACAGCAGCAGCCATCAGGCCAACCTCGTCCTTGCGGTTCTGATCCGGAATCTCAGTCGCTTTGTTGCCTTCCGCCAGTGACTTCATGGAAAGGGTGATTGACTGGATGGGTTTGGAGATCCCCATACCGATAAACCAGACAGTAAGGGAACCCAGAAGTATGCTGATTGACACAATTGCAATCGTGATTTTCACTGCAGTTTCCAAGGCAGCTGTCGCTTCGGGACCTAAAGAGTCCTGCTCCTTCTGCACACCGAGCTTCAACTGCTCCATCTCGGAGGCAATTTTGGGCCCAATCGTATCAAGCGTGTCGGCAATGATCTTATTTCTCTGACGTATGGTTTCATGAACTTCTTTGAACGCAGACACATAATCAGTAAAGAGTTTCACAGCTTCTTGGGACCGCATTCTTCTCTCAGAGTTTTGCAATGAGGCGATCAGGGTTTCGTAATTTGCCCTGAATTCTTCAGATTCGCGCATTGCCCGTTCAAAGTCTGCCTGCTTGTTGGAAATCAGAAACTTGCCTGAGTACAAACGCATCAGCAAAAGATTGCGTTGTAAGTTACCCGCATAGTAGGCGGCAGTGGTATCGCTATCTTCGTAGGCACTTTTCATCACGGCCGTCAGATTTTGCTCAATCTGCGGCCCCAAGACATCCAGTGAATCATGAACAAGCTTGTTCCTAACCTCCTGCAAGGAGGTGACTGTACCAAACGCCTGAATATAAGTCCGCATTGCTTCTGAAGCGACCTCGACGGCCTTATTCTTCGCATCGGAGTCGACCTGCTCATCCAATTTTCCGGCAAGTTCAAGCGTACTGGACGCTCTCTTTTCGACCATCGCGATGGCTTCTTTAGAACCATTGAGAATGAAGTTCTTCACCGCAAGCCGCGTTTCCAAAAGATTGGCCTGGACGCGACCAGCCATAGTGGATTGCAAAGCGATTGAGCGATACCGTTTGAATTGATCGTTGCCATTGCTGAGGTTCAGCGCACCGGTTGCCCCGGTCACTACCAAGAGTAATACCAACGGCATTTAATTCTGACCTTCTTGAGCCCATTTTCTCATACCTATTGAATGGATGATGGTTGGGTTGGCGGAGAGGCTCTTCCATGCTTGGCAACCAGCATCAAGAATGGCGGCATAGTCTTCGAAGACCCGATTGGACAGGAAGGTACCGCGCAGATACTGCCAAATATTCTCAACTGGGTTCAGTTCCGGTGATTTGGAAGGCAACAGGAGGATGGTGATATTCTTGGGCACGTTGAGTCTGCTTGTCGTATGCCATCCGGCACGATCCATCAGCACCACGGCATGAGCGCCGCGCGCCACTGTCCTTGAGACTTCTTCGAGGTGCATTTGCATGGCCTGTGTATTTGCAAAAGGCATCATCAATCCCGCGCCAACGCCACGCGCTGGACATATTGCACCGAACAGATAGGCATTTTTATATCGCTGATCGGCTGGCAGACGTGGTCTGGTTCCCTTTTTTGCCCATAGTCGGGCCAGTCCATTCTTCTGACCAAGCCTAGCCTCATCTTGCCACCAAATCTCGATGGGCTTGTTCTTTGGCAAATGGCCTACATGCGCTGCCAACGTTGCGGAGAAGTTTTTTTGAAAGCATCAATGACTTCAGGCTTTTGTTCTGGATGTTGAGGTCGACCAGATATGCGCACATACCCCATGCGGCGCAAAAGATCCCGTACTCCACGTTCCTTGTAGGAGACCCCAAACCGCTCTTGGATCACACGCACCAGATCCTGGCTACGCCAGACAGAGACGCCGTCCTTCTCAGGATCAGGACCGGTTTCAACGATAGCAACAAACTCTTCGAGCTGTTCTGGGCTCAAGCGCATGGGAGCGCCGGTTGCTTTGATGTCGACAAGACCATCGGTGCCTTGCTCATTGAAGCGAAGAACCCAATCTCGCAAAGTCTGGCGGTCCATACCGCCGACTTTGGCGGCATCAGCACGGTTCATGCCGTCATAGACAGCCGCAATGGCCAGTAGGCGGCGGCTCTGTTTGGCATTGCGGCATCCTTTGGCAAGACGGCGCAAACTATCGGCGTCAAAAGCATCGCTAAGAATCAAAGCGGCAGACATGGCAAAATCTCCTTTGCCATGTTGAATCACGCCAGTGCTAAAAATGGAATCCCTAAAGAGTCAGAACTTCACGCCCTTGGTATAACAATATTATTCCTAAGCCGCCAAATATCTTCAGCGTGACAGGTATGTTCTTGAGCATGATTTTCCACCTTGGAATACAACAGTCTGAATAACGCACTCAGCGAAACGACATTGTTTATGGTTTTTCTTGTATCGTGTTCGAGCAAATAAGGTGGTAGGCGATTAAAAACTGATTAAAAACAAAACTAACCAATTTGTATATGAAATGACCTTTGGAAATATAGATAACAGACTAAATTGAGAAAGCTAGAAAGTACAGAATGCCTGTTAAGGAAAATTTCAGAGACTCCAATTTCGAATGCTTGAAGAATCCCGTTTCCTTGATGATGCCGTTTGAATTCGTAGGCTTAATAGCCTGTCTTTGCTGGCGTTCTTTCGTTTGGATTGTAGAAAATCTCGATGTAGTCGAACATCTTGCCTCTACCAAATAGAGGCAAAGCCCGTCGGGTAACCCTGGCGGGCACTGTCAGACAAACTTGAACTTGGCCAAAGAGGACCAACATCTTCGACGGTTATGCCGCACAAAGACCTCGCCACTCTGCGAGAGCGGCGTTACGGTTTAGCTTGAAATTTGGTCTGCTGTAGAGGCCTCGCTCCTGATTGAAATGGTTGTAAACTGATGCGTGAATGGAAACAAACTTCTGTAAAGTCCTCATACGCCTGAAGCGGATCTGAATTGCCCCTAGAATTGTAGACACCTTGGGGCTTCAAATTTTCTGTCGCTCGTACTCGGCTGGCGAGAGCATTTCGTTTGTAGCGTGTTTGCGTTTTGGATTGTAGAACATTTCGATGTAGTCGAAGATGTCCTGTCTGGCATCAGCCCTTGTTTTGTAGTCTCGTCGCCGGATGCGTTCTCTCTTGAGCAGGTTGAAAAAGCTTTCGGCAACAGCATTGTCATGGCAATTGCCCGCCTGCTCATGCTGTGCTCAAGATTATGCTGCCGCAGGAATGTCGCCCAATCAATGCTTGTAAATTGTGAGCCTTGATCGGAATGGATCAGAACCTTCTGTCTGGGTTTACGACGCCAGACCGCCATAAGCAGAGCTCTCAGCACAACATCCGTCGTCTGGCGCTGCTGTAGAGACCAACCGACAACCATGCGGGAGAACAGGTCAATCACGACTGCCAGATAGGCAAAGCCTTCCTGCGTCTTGATATATGTGATGTCCGTCACCCATACCATATTCGGAGCCTCGACTTCGAACTGCCAGTTCAAGTGATTGTCGACCACAAGGGACGGTTTGCCGCCATATTTTCCATGCTTCCGTTTATAGCCAATTTGAGCTCGGATCCCGGCCAAGCTGGCTAGCCGGGCAACACGATTGGGGCAGCTGCTCTCGCCCATATCCAGAAGATCATCATGGATCTTGCGATAACCATAGACTTTGCCACTATCATCCCAGACTTGCCGGATCAGATCCGTTTGCCTCTGGTCTTCAAGTGCTCTGTTGCTCGAGGGCTGCTTCAGCCAGGAATAGAAACCACTGGGATGAATGGACAGACACCGGCACATAGCACGGACTGAAAACACAGGCCGATGCTGGGCGACGACCACCTTTTTTTTGCGCTCGGTCATGAGATCCTCCCTTCAAATGCCAGCCCCGAATGCGAAGGATGCGGGGCCTGTTTGCCCCGCATCCACAGATGAGTTTTTGAACGCGTTTAAACGGCTCAGGCATCGCCATGAAAAATGGCGTGGGATTTGCGCAGCAAGTCCTCCATTGGAGTTCCGAGATGCCGGTAGACCGTCTCGTTGATCGACTTGTAGAGCGCGACATTTTCGGGAATTGGATCAAAGACATCCTTGCGGCGCACCATGTTGGTAATCGCCTCATCCTTGTCTTTGTAGACCCCGAGCGCCAGCGCCGTGCACATGGCCGCCCCCAGACTTGCCGATCCGTTCACCTCATTGCGGCAGGCGGGTACACCGAACACGTCGGCAAAGATCTGCATGAACAAATCCCCGTTGGAACCGCCTCCGCTGACAATGATACCGGTCAGATCGCATCCCCTTTCATCGACCATGGCCTGAACATTGTTCTTCATGGTCATGGCAATGCCCTCTAGCACCGACCGGAAGATATGGATGCCCTCGTGACCGCCATTGAAGCCGACAAACATCCCGCGTTCATAGGCGTGGGTGGGACGGGCCAACCAGTGAAGCAGCGTATAAAGCCCATCAGATCCGGGTGCGGTCTCTTGCTTTGCCTTCTCGTTGAGAAAGGCTTCCGGAGACATCCCTCGCCGTTCCGCTTCGCGAACGACATCACCACCCAGCAACTCCTTCACCCACGTTACTGTGGACATGCCGCGTCTTATGCCGTTGCTTTCATAAAGGAACTCTCCGGCAATGGCGCCCGGATTGCTCCAGTAGTCGACCGTATCAAGGCGGTTCTCGTCCCCGACCATCATCGAGGTGATGTAGGTACCCAGCGAGACAAGGGCTGTGCCGTTGTTAAGCAGCCCGGCGCCAAGTCCCTCAACCGCCTTGTCATTGGCCGTCGACACGACCGGGATACCTTGAGGGATTCCGGTCGCCAGTGAGGCTGCCTTGGTCACAGCCCCCAGAACGCTTGCAGGATCGACCAGATCAAACAGCATCTCTCGCGGCGTTGCGTAGGCATCAAATTGTCCCCGGTCTTCGAACCAGTCCAGAGTCACGGGATCAATGGGCCAGGGGCCGACATAGTTGGCACGGGTATCACGCGTCTCACCAGTCAGCCGATGGGTCAGATAACCGGTCGTGGTGGTCACATATCGAGCGGCTTCGTCCTCATGCTCATAGGGGCGGGAAAGACGGATATCCATCCAGCTCTGAACCGGAGAGGCAAGGGATCCGTCCGCCTTCATGATTGCACGACAGCAACGGATGGAGCCAAGCCCGACGCCGAGAATATCCGCCCGGTTGCCATCAAACTTGTCGAACATCTTATAGCAGGCTTCCTTGAGGCTGTCCCACAGATCGTCGTCAGGGTGCTCGGCCCGACCCTCTCCGTAGAGATGCATCGGGCGCAAGGCGACGCTGTGAGAACAGACTTCATGTCCGAGCAGATCGAACAGAACGACCTTCGTGCTTTGAGTGCCGCCATCAATGGCAAGTATGAGCTTGTCGTAGTTATTCATTGTCACATGTCCTTGTTCCTCAGGTTCAGCGCATCATGTATCCGCCATCCACGGTCAGAACGGTCCCGTTGATATAGTCCGAAGCTTGGCTCGCCAGAAAAACCGTGGCTCCCATCAGATCAGCCGTCCAGCCCCACCGGTTCGAAGGGATATGGGCAAGGATCTGCGCGTTGCGATTTTCATCCTTGCGGGTCATTTCCGTCAGAGGGGTGGCGAAATATCCCGGAGCAATGGCATTGACCTGGATGTTGAACTGGCCAAGTTCGTCGCACATGGATTTTGTCAGGCCCACGATGCCGTGCTTGGTGGCGGCGTAGGCCGGAGACCACTGCCCGCCAAGGAAGGAAAAGAGCGAGGCGATATTGATGATCTTGCCACTCTGTTGCGCGATCATGTGCGGACAAACCTCGTGGATCATCTCAAAAGCTGCGGTAAAATTGACCGAAACCATCTTGTCCCATTGAGCGCGCCCGAATTTGGTGACATCCCGCTCGTTGATGCTGATGCCGGCACAGTTAATGAGAATATCGACGCCTCCAAGCGCACGGGCGCATTCATCGACGATGTGCTTGCACTCGCCCTCTGCGGTGATATCCGCAAGCATGAACTGATATTTCGTGCCGCAGTCTTCAACCAGCTTGCGCGTGGAGCCATCGTCGTCAACGATGCTTGGCACAAAGACATTGGCACCCGCCTTTGCCAGTGCGGTGCAGAAAGCCTGCCCCAGCCCGCCATTGCCGCCCGTGACGATTGCGTTCTTCCCCGCAAGGGAAAAGAAGTTCATGTTGAAGTCAGACATTTCCATTGCCTTTTTCCTCCTTGATCATTTTGAGCAATGCGTCAACAAATGCGAATGCATCTCCCACGACGACAATGTCGGATAGGCTGCAAATTGGTGCATTCACATTGGTGTTGACGGAAATGAGATAATCAGCGCTGCTGATCGCGGTGACATGCTGGATCGCGCCGTGAATGCCAAGTGCGATGTAGAGGCGCGGCGCGACACGATTGCCCGACAGCCCCACCTGAATGCTTCTGGGCGCGAGCCCCCGATCCACGATGGCGCGACTGGCGGCCACGTCTCCGCCCAACGCGTCCGCCAAGGGGCGCAGAGCAGCGAAGTTGGCTGCAATACCACCTCCGCCAGCAACGAGCACCGCGCTTTTGCGAATGTCGGGATCGGTGACCTCGTGCCTTGCGCGTTTGCGCAGGCGTGCCGGCGCATCCGGGCAGGCGGCATCTGTGACCTCAACGATCCGGGTCTCCCTTACGGGCCTATTCTCTTGCGGGCTGAAGGCATCGGCTCGCACCGTGAGCAACGAAGGCGCATGCTTGCTCACTCCAATTCCGACCCTCGTGCTGCCACCATAGGCCAGCCGGAAACATGTGAGTTGCTCATCCTGCCATTTGATTTCATCTACATTGGTTACCAACCCGAAATCGCTGCGAACTGCAAGCCTTGGAGCCAACATGACGGCGGATGGAGTGGCTGCCATCACGATGCAATCGAAGTGAGTGTCTGCATGCAGCGCGCTGATCAGCGCAGCCATTGCAGCCGCATCAAATGGGTCAAGCCTCTCGCTGCGTGCATCAAATATGCAATCAAATGCGCCATAGAGGTGATCCGTGGGGCCTGCGGTGATCAGGGCACAGCTCTCAAAGGGAGCGTCCCCCAGCACTGCGCTTGCTGCCTGAAGCAGGCTCGGTCCCTGCTTATCATGTCCGTCTTCGATATAGATGAGTGCCCGTCGCATGTGACTAAAATCTCAAATGAAGTGCTTTTCTTTGAGGAAGGAGACGACGGTCTCTATCCCGTTCGGATCCACCGACACAACACTCCGTTGACGTGTGCGTGGCGGTAGGTCCCTTGTCTCGACCTGTCTGGTATGCCGTTCGGGTTGCCATCCATGAGCTCCGGCCAAAGCCGCATCAGTCGGCTCCATCAGGCGAACCTGATCACCCACGGACCGGCGTTTGTCTTTCAGGCGAATGTAGGGCAGCTTGTGCCCCCCCATTGCCGTGAAGCCCACCATTGCAGGGAGCTCGGCTTCATAGTCCGTCACCCATCGCTCATCGGCCAATTCAAAACGCGCGAGGCCTTTCTCGCCTTCAGGCAGCTCAAGCGATGAGGCGAAGGAAATCTGAGGCAACCCAAGCAGCTCCGCCAGCATCGGCGGCACGCAACCGGAGCCGCCGTCATGGCTCTGGCTGCCAGTCAGGATGCAATCGGCCTCTGCTTCTGACAGATACCGGCTCAGCAGCCCGACCGTTGTAAGCGCATCGTTGCCCATGGTTTCCCGATCTTGAATGACGGTCGCATGGTCAACTCCGAGCCGCACCGCGTCTTCAACCAGCGGACGAACAGCCTTCGTCGAGACGGTAAGCAGCTCCAGTGTGATGTCCGGCCTTTCCTTCTTCAGACCCAATGCAAAGGCTAGAGCACAGGCATCATCAGGATTGATCGTGAACCGCGTGGTCCCGTCGTCAGGGGCGGACTGTCCCGTCCCCGACGCGCTCCGATCACTTTCGGAAATATACTTGATGAGACAGACGAGCTTCATCAGCTTTCCAGAATGGTCTTCGGTTCAACATGACTGCTTCTGCCGTTGATGCGTCCGTAGATCAGGGCAAAGACCGCCCCGAGCAGTGCAAAACCGGCGCTAACCAGGAAGTAGGCGTCATACCCTCCCACTTCGCCAAAGGTCGCGGTGAGGTAGGTGTTTAGCTGCGGCAGGATGATGTCTGGCAGATAGCCGATGAAGGAGATGACCCCTATCGCCGTGCCCATGAGGACCGCGTCGATGCCGCACTGGCCCAGCAGCGACCAGTAGGTGCCCCGTATCGCATAAAGGAAGAAGCCGAGAAGCACGATCACCACATAAAAGGTCTTCACCGAGGTGATTGGCAGCATGGTGAGCAGGATGAGCAGAACCGCCGCACCAACCACCGCGCCTGCAACGGTTTGCGGTCGGCCAATGCGGTCGGCGAGGAAACCGCCAATGAAACCGCCAACTGGCCTCATCCACAAAACGATGGTCGTGATCGTGCCAACGGTCACGGCATCTACCCCGACCTTGGTCTGCAGGAAGCCGCCTAGATAATAGACGGTCCAAAAGGTTGCGTAGCCCATGAAGATGACGCTGCCCATGAGATAGACGTTGCCATTGATGAGCAATTTGCCAATGCTTCGGAAGTGGAATTTCTCAGCCTCGGAGCGTTCTCCCGCATGCTCTTCGTGCTCGGTCAGCTTTTGATCGCTGTCGACTAGAATGGCGATCAGAACAGCACATGCCATGACAATCGCGGAATAGAGATTGATCACCGAAACAAGGGCTGTAGTCTTGGTTGCCAGTGCCGTGCTGGAGCCAAGAATGGCAGCAAAGACAGCCAGCCCGATGGTTCCCATCAGAGCTTCGACAACACCTCTGCCGCCATCAAGAATGCCGAAAAACCGCCCTTCTTCGGACGACCTGGCCAGTATTTTGACCAGCTTCATATGAGCACTCCAGAAGGTGAAGACCGAAAAGAAACCCCACAGGAAGAAAATGATGCGCACCTGAGAGATATCGGGCACCGTTGCGAACCAGAAGCCGCAGAATGCGGTACCGGCAAGAGAAGTCGAGATCAGCCATTTGGCCGAAAAGCGGTCGCTCAGGATCCCGCTCGGGATATAGCCGATGACATAGGCCAGCCCCAAAAAGGAATAGAAGTTGTTGAGGTCGGACGATGTCAGACCAAACACTTCCAGAATAGTCACCTGATAGTTGGTGCGCAGATAGATCACCGGATAGATGGCACCAGCTGCCAGAACGATCAAGAAAAACTGGAAATATCTCTTCAGGTTGTTTCCAGACATGATATTCCTCCAAAACATCGTGTTGTGATTAGGCTGGCAGACCTTCCTGTCTCCCAACAGTCCGTCAGCCCTGTCCTTGAGTCACTCCTTGAGTCAGGCAGCGATCACCGGTCGCTGGTTTCATCGTCCTGATAGATGTATTTGTTGACCGCTTGCTGAGGGAAAATGGTGCCGTAGTTCATGATCCCTTTCGGGTCGAAAGCTTCCTTGAGCTTTTCGAGCATGTAGAAGGCAGAGCCATGTTCGGCCTTGGTCCATTCGCTTCGATATTTCCCGATGCCGTGGTGATGGCACATGGAGCCACCATGTTTGAGCGTCTCTTCGACGACGATCGTCTGAAGCGGATGGTGATAGACGAGCAACTCATCTTCCGGTGCGCAGTTGATCCGGTAGTTGTAGACGAAATACATGTTCGTCCCGTTCAGATAGCTGTGCGAAGAATGACCGCCGAGCATGGTGAGATCTTCAGCGCGATGAAATTCCTTGCGCACCCGTTCCATGACCGCATCATAGATGATGGGGATGGTCTCCCAATCGGCCGAGATTTCCGTGGTGAATCCGGCGTGAGAATCTTGCGCTTCCATTTCCGCAACTTCGTCATCGATATCCTGCTGAGACCAGTTCAGATGGTTGAACCAGTCTTCGATCAATTGGCTGTCGACCTGACGGATGATGCCACCCTTGAAGGTCTCGACGGCTTCTTCGATCCCCGCGCCTGTTGCCTCGGCAATCCCCATGGGGCCTTCGGCCATGAAGAGCAGGACGCATTTGTTGTCATGGAAATGATAAAAATGCTGGGCCGCATCCTCTTCTGAGTAGACGCGAGCAACAGAGGGGCGGAAGCCATTGACCATCACTTCGCGCAGGATCTTGATGCCGCTCTCGACATCCTTGACCAGATAGCCATAGAACTTGTTGTTGTCGGGATAGTATTTAAAGATCTTCACCGTCACTTCGGTGATGTAGCAAAGCGCCCCTTCGTTGCCTATGACAATGTGCCGAATGTCCGGTCCACCAGCGCGGCGGGAAACATTCTTGACACGAGAGATCTGACCATCGGGAAACACGCATTCGAGCCCGACAACCATGTCTTCGATGCCGCCATATAGCGTGGAGAACTGGCCGATGGAGCGTGTGGCAACAAGACCGCCATATTTTGCAACAGGCTTTGACTGGGGCGAATGGCCGGTGGTGTAGCCGATCTTGCGCAGCTCGTCTTCAAGGGTTTGAAGGGCAACGCCGGCCTCAACGGTAGCCTGGCTGTTGTAAGGATCGATCTTGATGATTTTGTCGAGACGCACGGTATCGATAACCAGCGTCGTCTCTTTCCAGTTTTCTAGCCCACCTTCGGTTGCCGTCATGCCCGAGCGAGGGATCACATTGATTCCATTGTCGTTGCAAAATTTCAGCAAAGAGCTGACTTCATCAGCATTGTTGGGATAAACGATGGCGATTGGAGCCGGAACATCAAGGACCTTTCTGGCCTTTGCATATTTCTTGTATCTGTCAGCCGAGGCTTCGTACAAATCCTCTTCATTCTGATTGATCTGGTCGGCGGCAACCAACTTAGCCAATTGGTCCAAAATCGTCGCGGAATCCAATTTCTTTCCTCCTGTCTGGATTGGAAAATTATCTTCTGATGTTGACAGGAGCTTACTGCTGTGAGGGAAAATCTTTCAATTCCCCCGGCATTATTTTCCGAATTATGCACCGATATTAGAATATATTGGAAAATTTTCCATATCGGGTCTGGAAAATTTTCCAAATAAGAGTAAATTGCGCGGACAATCATCAGCACAGCAAGAGACCGTACAAGGCTCACCATGTTAAACATAGATTTCGACGCACTGAACCCGCTGGAACAGCAGATCCATACGACGCTCAAAGAAGCCAGCCGAACAACCGAAACGATCCGTATCACCGACGCGGCACAAATGTGCAGCTGCTCGATCTCCAAGATATCGAAATTCGTACAGAAACTTGGATTTGCCAATTACAAGAAATATCTCGACTATCTGTATGGCCGCGCGCAGCTTGAAGCCAATCAGCCAAGCGAGTTGGAGCGGATCGGGCGCTTTCTTGAGGCCTTTGATCAAAACAAGGTCAAGGAGCTGGCCAGCCTCATCCATGAAAACAACAAGCTTGTGCTGTTGGGATACGGCCCGTCCTATCTTTGCGCGCAGTATTTCGAGTATAAGTTCAAGACCTGTACCAACAAGATCTGCATTGCTGTTCCCGATGATCTCACGGCTTCCTCAATCATTGATGCCAACACGCTGCTTCTTGTTTTTACCGTAACAGGCGCATTCAAATCCTTTGAAGAGATCCATCGGGAAACAAAAATGAAAGGCGCGGACGTCGCCATCATCATGGAAGAATATAATCCCTCAACCTTGAAGCTATATGATCGCATCTTCTGCCTCACGGATAGGTGTCAGCCCAGCACCCTCAAACCCTTCCAAAAGACTCGAACTGTTTTCTTCATTTTCATGGAGGAGGTCATCAGGGAACTTTCCCGACTTCAATAATGCCCAAGAAGGTATCCCAATTTAAAACATCGGTACTATTTGGTTTTTTATCGGTAAGCGCTTCGTTTCACTCCTCGTTTGCGGAGATTGGATGCTATGTTCCAGAGTCAATCATATCCAGAATGCAATATTTGAGAGTTGCCATTCATGCCTTCTGCTGCCAAGGCGTAAATTGGCCACCTCCCGAGCATCTCGGCTGTCGCTCCCTTTTCCTGATACGCAGCCCCGAATTCCGTTGTGAAGTGCAACACTCCCGCCTCGATATGGTATCGAGGTGGTTGCCGAGCGCGCAGCCGCATGGCAGACGTATCGCGCATCGTAGCTAAAGCATATCGCAATTAATTAACCTCATACCCGGCAGCTTTGAAGTAGTTCAGACACTCCTTGGCAGAATAGAGGTCACAAATGTCACCGATCGCGTCTGAGATTGTATCGAAGCTTCTGGCTGCTCGCTTGCGCAGCAGTGTCTTGAGTTTGGAATATGCCATTTCGATGGGATTGAGGTCCGGTGAATATGGCGGAAGAAACAGCAGCCATGCTCCCTTTGATTTGACGAGCTTTTGAGCTTTCTCACTTTTGTGGAAGGCGACATTATCGAGGATGACGATGTCGCCAGCAGACAGGGTCGGCAGTAGTTGAGTTTCAATCCAAGTTTCAAAGATACGTCGGTTCATCGGAGCATTGACGATCCAGGGCGCAACCATCCCACGGGATCTCAAACCAGCGATGAAGGTCTGGGATTTCCAATGACCAAAAGAAGCGTGGGTGCGATAGCGCTGTCCTTTTGGTGACCATCCAGACCGTTTGGTCAGCTTCGTGTTGGTTGATGTCTCATCGATAAAGATCAATCGGGACAATGCTTTGTTGAAGAAAGGCCGGCGCTGATTGATCCATACATACCGATCATGAGCAATCGCGGCCCGTAGCTGTTCAGTGGCTACCAGACTTTTTTTTATGGCTCAGGCCGAGCCTGTGAAGCACGCGCCCAACGCTAGAGCGATGCACATGGACCCCGCGTTCAGCCAATTCCAGACAAAGCTCATCAAGCGTCAGATCGCCATTCTCAGACATGCGCCTTGTGATCCATTCATGATGCACACCCAACTTGCCTTTGTCTGGTCGGCCTTGCTTGCGAGGCTGCACAGAACCCGTCTCTTTCTTGAGAAGCATCAGGTTATTGACAAACCGTGGTGACACGCGGAAATGGCTGGCGGCCGCCCGATGCGAATGACCGGCATCAACAAATGAAGCAACACGTTCGCGCAATGCAATAGGAAGTGATTTGCCCATGATGATCCCCTTTTCTCAAAGGGAATCACAATTGGCAAAAAATGGGAATCCTGAATCTCATTAACTGCGACACGCTTTATCGATGAAAGAGAACAGATTTCCACCTTGAGACATTCCGGTCACTCGATCGGTTCAATCGGCGAGCTTGTTGGTCGTTGCAAATCCACGATCAGTCGCGAGTTGAGCCGTAATCGGCTGCCCTCAGGTCGCTATTCACCCAGCCATGCCGATGGGAGCTATATGCTTCGTCGGCAGCGTCTTGCCATTCTTGAGGATGATGAGAAGCTCGGCCAGTTTGTTCGGGACCGACTGTCGGAAGGCTGGATGCCGGAGCAGATTGCAGGCTGGCTGAAGGCAGGTAACGAGGAGGGTTTGCGCCCTATATGCTTTGAGACGATCTACGGCTTCATCTATCGAGCTGGCCAGAAAAGTGAAGCATTGTGGAAGCTTCTGACCCGTGGACATCGCATCCGCAGGCCTATGCGTGCCCGCCGTTCACGCGACAGGACCAAGGATCGGGCAGCCATTCATGATCGGCCAGAAGCGGCAAAAACCGCCAGGAGGCAGGGCATTGGGAAGCGGATCTGATCATCTGCAAGCGAACCCGCCCTGTGCTTGTGATCCACGAGAGAAAATCCCGGGTTACCCTGGCTGCTCGCATGACCGGCAAGAGCGCGGCCGAAACAGTCTCGGTGATGATGTCTATCTTCCGTCGCCTAGATCCGGCCTTGCGCAAGTCAGTCACATTCGACAATGACACAACCTTCGCCCAGCACAGCCTACTGCGCTCCATGTTCAACATGACGACATGGTTTTGCGATGCCTATGCCTCTTGGCAAAAGGGGGGAGTAGAGAATGCGAATGGTCGATTGAGGCGATGGTTGCCAAGGGACTTCGATATTGACGCGATGGACGACGAGGAGCTGCAGGACATCATCTTCACCATGAACCTCACCCCGCGGAAATGCCTCGGATTCAAAACCCATTCCAGGCGCTGCTGCAAGACCTTGGTAAAGACGCCAAAATCTGCTTTGCTTAAACCTGTTGCACTTCGCGATGGAATCCACCCTGGCGTGATCTGCGATGAGATCTTCATATTGATATTTATGGAGTATCTCCATGGAGAGTACGGCGGAGTTTCTCACTCCTTCGCGGAGTGCGCGCGGGAGGCCACGCAAGTGGACGGATGAAGAGAAGGCGCAGATCGTATCGGAAAGCCTACAGCCGGGTGCTCGTGTTCGTGATGTTGCCGCGCTGCATGGGGTTCGGCCAAATCACCTTTCCGCATGGCGCACGCAAACCCGTCTTGGCAAGCTTGTGTTGCCGGAGCCTGAGGGCGCAATCGAGTTTGCCAGCCTGATTGTGGAAGAACCCGGCAGCGATTTGGAACCAGAGAGTGGCGGGCCGGTTACGAGCCATGACCGTCCGGAGATCGAATGTGGCTCTGTGATCGTTCGGCTCGAAGCAGGAGCAAGCGCAGGCAGGATAGTCGCTGTGGCGCGATCTCTTGCACGTTCGTCATGATTTTTCCTTCGAACCGGGTGAAGATCCTGGTGGCCAGCAAACCGGTGGACTTCCGAAAGGGCCATGATGGCCTCGCTGCGCTGGTCAGGAACGCGCTGAACAAGGAACCCTTCACTGGCACAGTGTTTGTCTTTCGCTCCCGCCGGGCAGATCGGCTGAAGCTTCTCTATTGGGATGGTACGGAGCTTGTGCTCGCCTACAAGCGTCTTGAGGAGCAGAGGTAATGGGATGAACTGCCTTTCCGCCAAATTCAAGCTATATTAGCTGAGATTGAGGGATAGGAGGATCATCATGATGAATATCGCGATCTTGGGCATAGATCTAGGCAAAACTGTATGCAGCCTCGCCGGTTTGGACAAGGATGGGGCCGTCATTTTCCGCAGACGCATTAAGCGTTTTAAATTGCTAGATTTTCTTGATGAGCTTTCCCCTTGTATTGTGGCTATGCAGAATTTTGTGCCCTGGCGCATTAATTACGCCATTGGGAAACGATCTTCGAACATTATGGCGAATTGGCTTTTCATTGAGTGCCATTCGCGCACGGAGCGTTTCCATTCCACAGAAGTAGCATTCAGGGCGAGATAAATCAATTTCGCAGCTGCCTCGTCACTGGGGAAATGCCCGCGGGAGCGAACGGCCCGGCGGATTTTCGAGTTCAGTGCTTCAATGGCGTTCGTGGTGTAGATCAGCCTGCGCACTTGGGGCGGATAGTCAAGGAACGGGATCACCTCGTTCCAAGTCCGGCGCCAACTCGGCGCGATTGCCGGGTATTTGGCGGCAAGGTCGCTGTTTTCGAACTCCGCCAGCGCAGTCTCCGCGGCTGCTGCGTCCACAGCGGTGTAGACAGCCTTAAGAGCCGCTGCGACGGCCTTGCGATCCTTGTAGCTGGCAAAGCTCATGGAATGGCGCAGCAGATGCACGATACAGGTCTAGACCTGGGTCTGAGGAAAGGCTGCCTCGATGGCCTGGGGGAAGCCCTTCAGACCGTCCACGACGGCGATGAGAATGTCCTGAACGCCACGGTTGCGCAGATCGCTGAGAACTTTAGCCCAGAACTTGGCACCCTCATTGGCCTGGAACCAAAGCCCCAGAACGTCGCGGGTGCCGTCCGGGAGAACAGCCAGGGCCACAAAAACCGCCTTGTTCAGAACCACGCCGTCGGTGCGGATCTTGACCCGGATCGCGTCCATGAACACAATCGGATAACACGGTTCCAGCGGGCGGTTCTGCCAGGCGGTCACTTCCTCCATCACGGCATCGGTGATCGCCGAAATCAGGCTCGGGGACGCCTCTATACCATAGATATCCTCGATATGCCCCTGGATCTCGCGGGTCGTCATCCCGCGCGCGTACATGCTGATGATCTTGGTGTCGAACTCGGGAAAGCGGCGCTGATACTTGGCGATCAGCAGAGGATCAAAGCTGCCGTTGCGGTCACGGGGAATGTCGAGAATGACCTTCCCGCTGTCGGTGGTCACCGTCTTCTGGCTGCGGCCATTGCGACGATTTGGCGCCTGGTTCGCGCCTTCAGGCGGCGCATCGGCGCGTTCTTCGGTCAGATGCTCGTCCAGTTCGGCGCTCAGGGCTCGTTCGGCCAGCGCCTTGGTCAGTTCTTGCAGAATCCCGTCCTCTCCGAACAGATCGCCCGCTTTGCGGCCTTCCATCAGATGATCCAAAAGGGCTTTGTCGATGCTCATACGTGGGTCTCCTCATATTAGAGTTACCACGCCAGGGCACAAAATTCTGCATAGTCCCACAATACAAGGGGAAAGCTCATCAAGAAAATCTAGCAATTTAAAACGCTTAATGCGTCTGCGGAAAATGACGGCCCCATCCTTGTCCAAACCGGCGAGGCTGCATACAGTTTTGCCTAGATCTATGCCCAAGATCGCGATATTCATCATGATGATCCCCCTATCCCTCAATCTCAGCTAATATAGCTTGAATTTGGCGGAAAGGCAGTTCATCCCATTACCTCTGACAATAACCATCGGTACCACGAAAGTTTGAACAAGGAGACACCGACACACGTCTATTTTGGAAGGAACAAAGCCATTCTGAGACAAAGAGAAATCATAAAAAAGCAAACGCTCGAAAAACAGCGCTTGCTTCACTGCAAAACAGCCGCATAAAATCCAAAACCATATGAAGCAAACTCTCTCCTATTTTGAAGCCACCTTGGTCCCATTTCTTTTGAGGACGGTCACACCTCCACAAATCACGGAGGTGAGTGAATCACGACTACGCGCTTGTGGGAATTATGGAAATAACTCTGTGTTCAGTCAATTTGCTCTAGAGCGTGATGCGATTAATTGACCTCATACCCGGCAGCTTTGAAGTAGTTGAGACACTCCTTGGCAGAATAGAGGTCACAAATGTCACCGATCGCGTCTGAGATTGCATCGAAGCTTCTGGCTGCTCGCTTGCGCAGCAGTGTCTTGAGTTTGGAATATGCCATTTCGATGGGATTGAGGTCCGGTGAATATGGCGGAAGAAACAGCAGCCATGCCCCCTTTGATCTGACGAGCTTGTCAGCTTTCTCACTTTTGTGGAAGGCGACATTATCGAGGATGACGACGTCGCCAGCTGACAGGGGCGGCAGTAGTTGAGTTTCAATCCAAGTTTCAAAGATACGTCGGTTCATCGGAGCGTTAACGATCCAGGGCGCAACCATCCCACGGGATCTCAAACCAGCGATGAAGGTCTGGGATTTCCAATGGCCAAAAGAAGCGTGGGCGCGATAGCGCTGCCCTTTTGGTGACCATCCAGACCGTTTGGCCAGCTTCGTGTTGGTTGATGTCTCATCGATAAAGATCAATCGGGACAATGCCTTGTTGAAGAAAGGCTGGCGCTGATTGATCCATACATACCGATCGTGAGCAATGGCGGCCCGTAGCTGTTCAGTGGCTACCAGACTTTTTTTTATGGCTCAGGCCGAGCCTGTGAAGCAGGCGCCCAACGCTGGAGCGATGCACATGGACCCCGCGTTCAGCCAATTCCAGACAAAGCTCATCAAGCGTCAGTTCGCCATTCTCCGACATGCGCCTTGTGATCCATTCATGATGCCCACCCAACTTGCCTTTGTCTGGTCGGCCTTGCTTGCGAGGCTGCACAGAACCCGTCTCTTTCTTGAGAAGCATCAGGTTATTGACAAACCGTGGTGACACGCGGAAATGGCTAGCGGCCGCCCGATGCGAATGACCGGCCTCAACAAATGAAGCAACACGTTCGCGCAATGCAATAGGAAGTGATTTGCCCATGATGATCCCCTTTTCTCAAAGGGAATCACAATTGGCCAAAAATGGGAATCCTGAATCTCATTAATTGCGACATGCTTTAGGCCTTAGACTCATGTTCATCAATCTTTCATCGAGCGGATTGTAGCTCATTTTCTTGATGACACGCCCAATCCCTGTAGCGCCGCTGAAGGTCGCTTGATATCAGAGCTAACCAACTCGGTTTCAAGAGGCTGTGGGCTCCTTACCTTGCAGCCTAGCCGCCCAGATACATGCGCCAATTATATTCTGGCTGGAAGCCAAGCAACCTCTTGGCTTTGTCGTTGGAATAAAAGGTCTCCGTAGGGCCCATCTCTCGACAAGGCACACCCTGATAATATGTCTCGATCAGTTCAGATGTGCTTGCTGCAACCGAATGATCATCATTTGAGACGTTGAAGATCTCAAAGCCGAGCCCGTCAGTTTTCAGGCAGCGGTCAACCATCTGCCCCAGATCCCGCGCATCGATATAGGCAAAGATATTGCGCCGCCGCAGCGAAGCATCGGCCAGATAAGCCGGGAAATCCTGCTCATATTCATGAGGCTCGATCACATTGTTGATGCGCAGACCATAGATATCGAAACCACTACGCCGCTGAAACGACCGGGCCGTCACTTCATTGGCAACCTTCGACATGGCATAGCTGTCTTCAGGAATGACTGGATGCTCTTCATCAATCGGTAGATAATCCGGTTTGCGCTCGCCGTCGGCAAAGCAGATGCCATAGGTCGTCTCGGATGATGCAAAGATGATCTTGCGCACGCCGAATTTCACCGCCGCATCGATGACGTTATAGGTTCCGATCGTATTGACCCGATAGCATTCATTGTCCGAGGTCAGCAGCAAGCGCGGTATCGCTGCGAAATGCACGACAGCATCGAACTTCGGCACCCCTTCGCCCGGCTCCAGTTCGTCAAATCCGGCATAACTCGCCATGACATCGAACACTTGCCCTGCATCGGTGACGTCAGCCAAGCGGTTCTCAATACCGGGCAGATTCAGCGGCACCCGGTCAACATTGAGCACGCGATGGCCCTTTTCGACAAGATAAGCGATCGCATGACGCCCAGCCTTGCCAGACCCGCCAGTAAACAAAATACGCATGAGAGTTCCCCTCCAATTTTCCTGACAGCAACATACGCCCAAATCCGTGGTCATTCAAATAGATGCATCAAGAGAATGAACGAATTGGTGAGGAAGATGCCAGCATGCAGCCTTTCGAAATGTCGACCCCAACAAGAAATTGGCGTTGTTCCATCCCTCCCCCCCCCATTTGCCATTCAATCTAATCACCCAACGGATCGATGGCGGCTTTGTGAAAGTGGCACTGCAGCACCCGTCCATCGACTTTTTCAACGAACTTGGCCGAGGCTGTATGGAACTTCATTCCAAAATTCTACGAAACTCGGATTTTAATCCGCCTCATATCGATTGTGCGAAATCACATTCCAGGATTTCAGCGAGAATTCTGACTAGACCCCATCTTCAACGGATTTCCTATATCATCAGGACCGCCTTGCCTTGTTCGACGGGTGAAAGCTTTCAAATATCGAGTCCGCACTGAACAACGGCTAAGCTATTGATGTTGCGAGAGGCCGAAGCAATACCCAAATATTCGTTTTGACCGTTTTGGGGATGGGTTTGCTGGTCCAGAGCAGAAAAAATATCCGGGCATTGAGGATCAGACGCAGGTTATAACCCGCTGCGACCAACAGTGCATTGTTGGCATCGCCATTTTGCCATTGAGGAAGTTCCGGTCAAGTCGTCCATCTGTTTTCATATGACCGATGGTGACTTCGATCGCTAATCGTCGCTTCAGCTCACGTTTCATTTGTGCCGTCAGTACGCGCTTCTGACCTGATATCATGACCTTGGCAGCGCCTTATAGTCATGGCACCAATAACCACGGTCCACATAGACACGCTCAGCTTTGGTTCCGCACACTTTCTCAGCCTGACTGATGGTGCCATTCAAGGTGTCCATCGTAGGGATTGCCCTAGGCAATACAGGCTACTTCCGGTGCATGCATGGAATAGAGCTTGTTCTTGTCTTTTGGCTTCTGGATCAGAAGCCGCTCTACCAGCCCAAAAGACGGGAGAAACGATGCTCAAGACCTTCGTTGCCTGCAATCTTGCGACTGATGTCGCGGTAGACCCGACCCAGATAGGTATTCAGCTTCTTAAGCTCCCGGCGCATCCGCTTGAACTGTTTGGCATGGGCATAACGGCCTGCCATCAAGGCCGCCTTTTTGGCAACTCTGGTATGGCTGCAACGCAAAATGATGCTAGGTGTTCGGTCCCGGGATTTGATGGATCGGATTCAATTTGAATCGATCCGGGATGAGTTGACGCTTTCCGAGCTGTCCATGAAATATAATGTTCACCCGATCCGGTACCAAAATAGGCTTTCTGGCGCCCAGAGCGCGTTTGCGACTTCCATGCTTGCGAACCTGAAGCTTCTCTTCCCGATAAAGCCTCCAGAGTTTCCTATGGTTTATATGAATGCCTTTGCGAGCCAGCATAGTGGCAAGCCGTCTATGTGCAAAAGGGTGACGTCTCGCCGCCTCCATGTTGATTGCTTCTCGAAGAGCCGCTTCATCATCCCAATGCTTTTGCAACGCACACCGGTTCGTTCAACTTGTAGAATGGCACGCCCGCCCGCCCCCTCTCAGCGTTTGCTCGCAATCGCCTACCAGGCAATGTATAGTTCACATCATGCTCTTTGCAGGCATGAGCCACAGCATCTCGCTTGCCGACAGGCGCTAACTTTTTTTGATGCGATATCCTTCAGGACGGCATTGTTCGGCATCAGCTCGGCCAACAACTTTTCGAGCTTGGCATTCTCTTCTTCGAGTGCCTTCAGCTTGCGAGCATCAGAGGCATCCATGCCGCCATACTTGGCCTTGTATTTGTAAAAGGCTGCAAAAACTGATCCCGTGCTTGCGGCAAACTTCCGCCGCCGGAATCCCGGTTTCCTATTCTTTGATCATGCCGAAGATTTGGTCTTCTGTAAAACGCGAACGCTTCATTATCTGTCTTCATTGGTTGGAACGGGTTAAAAAATCACATGTTCCTGCCCTATCCCCCGCATAGTTCTGGCGAGGCCTAGCCGCCTAGACAGCAGTCCTTGTATTTGCGGCCGCTGCCGCAAGGGCACGGGTGGTTTCGGCCAACCTTTGCGGCAGCCTTCGGCACACGCGCGCCATCCAGCTTTCCTGTCCGCATCATCTCCATGATATCCGTTGCCGGACGTCCTTGCTGAACAAGGCCTTTCATGATCTCGAGCTTAGGTCCGGCATGCTTGATGAAACGCTTCATCGACCGGCAGTAATAGTTGAGGCCCGGCTCGCCATCGTCGGTTTTCAAAAACCGGTGCTTGGGGCAGCCGCCGTTGCAGGTAAAGCGGATATCGCAGGTCTGGCATTGCTTGGGCAGGCTGGTCCGCTTCTCCTCGCCAAATGCGATCTGCTTTGGTGAAGTCGCCAGCGTACCAATCGGCGTGTCGAGGATGTTGCCAAGGCGGTATTCGGGATAGACATAGTGATCGCAGGCGTAAAGATCGCCATTATGCTCGATTGCGAGCCCTTGCCCACAGGTCTCGGAAAACCAGCACAAGCTGGATGGCGCACCGAGGAACAGGCCCAGCTGGACGTCAAAGAACTGCACAAAGACCTTGCCGACATCCTGTTTTATCCATTCATCGAAAATGGTCGACAGGAACGAGCCGTAAGCCCGCGGCAGAACGCTCCATGGTGTGACTTTATATTCGGTACCATCCTCGTCAAGCTGCGGTGCCGCAGCCAAGGTCTGCCCGTCCGAGGTGCGTTCGACGATGGGAATGAATTGAATGAATTCCGCCCCGATTTCGCGCAGAAAGCGATAAACCTCGCGTGGCTGTGCCGCAGTGTCGCGATGCACCACGGTGAGAACATTGTACTCAACCTTGTGTTTCTTGAGGGTCTCCAGGCCAGCCATGACACTGTCAAAGCTAGCGCGGCCAGCTCGGTCAAGCCGATATTTGTCGTGCAGCGCACGCGGTCCATCAAGGCTCAACCCGACAAGGAAATCCCCTTCAGCCAGCAGCACGCCCCAATCGTCATCAAGTAAAGTGCCGTTGGTTTGCATGGCGTTGCGGATGCGTTTGCCATTTGGAGCATATTGCTTTTGCAAGTCGAGGATGCGGCGGAAATAATCCACCCCGAGGATAGTCGGCTCCCCGCCCTGCCAGTTGAACCAGATTTCCGGATCGGGCAGATCGGCCTGTGAGGCAATGAAATCCCGGATGTAGGATTCCAGCACGGCGTCCGGCATATCGAAGCGCTTGGTTTCCGGATAGAGCTGTTCTTTTTCCAGATAATAACAATAGGTGCAATCAAGGTTGCAGCGCGGTCCGATGGGTTTCGACATCACCTGAAATGGGCGGGCGGTTTGTGTCGCCATTGACTACGGTCCTCTTCATTGCTGTTCGCTTGACTGGTCTCGCTCGCGCCTGGGACAAAGGCCCATCATCCCGCGCCGAAAGATTAGGAGGACAAGGGGCTAAGGTCCAGTTCCGAAAAGGCTATTTGCCCCTATCGTGGCCACCGCATGCTGGTCCCGGTCCGCGCATATAGTGCTTTTCCGGGCGATACTTGGATTTGATAGTGTCTATAAAACGATGCAGAAATGCTCTCACAAACACGGGGTTTGTCCTTGATGCTGAAAGCCGGAGGGCAAAGAGGTTATCCGCATAGCGGCTTCCTCTGATCAGCATCATGAATAGCAAGGAGCGGCAATTAAGAAAAATAGATAGCAAGGGCGATGGATATAGATTTTGGCGATAACGGAATGCCGGGCCAAAACGAGGGCCTGTTCTGAGACCATCAATGCGCTGCCTTGATCGCTCTAGAGTTTAGGCGTCAGTTGGATCTGCAATTCGTTTGCCTTTTGCCGGATCAGTTCGAGCAGTCTGCGTACAACCGGATAAGCCAGCGTCGAGCTGCGCACATAGGCGCCGGAGATGAATCGGTCAATCGGCTCATCCAGTGGCAGAACCCGCATGCCCGAGGGTCTAAGGAACTGATCGAGTTCAGCTGGAATGGGCATAATATAGTTGCCCTTCGCCACCATATCGAGGCCGAACTCATAGGACGAAGTGCGGATGGAGAAGGTCGGAGGCGTCAGTCCGTTGCGGACAAAATAGCCGCGCACCATGGACGAGGTATCCTTGTCGTTGGAATAGAGGATCCATGGACAGGCAGCCAGATCGCGGATCGTTACACTTGTTTTGCCGTGGAGCGCGTGATCGAGGTGTGCAAGAGCACCCAGATGGACCTTGAGCAAACCAATGGCTTCGATGTCGTCCTCATCGATTTCGGTTATCAGGGCGCCGAAGACCACGTCGAGGTGCCCATGCCTGAGCAAGGGCAAGTTCTGCTCATGCACATCAGCACGCAATTCCAACAGGGTTTCGGGAAATTCCTGCCGCAATGTATCAAAGGCATTGGCCAACAAGGCACGCTGAAACAGCGGACCTGCGCCGATTTTCAGCCGCTCCAGCTTGTTTGTCTTCTCCGCGTCGATCGCCTCGCGAGCCTGAATATAACGTTGTTCAATTCGTTTGGCATGATCCATCAACACCCGCCCGACGGGGGTGAGTGTCATGCCGCGAGGATGACGCTCAAACAGGCGCGCCCCATATTCATCTTCCAATAGTTTCAATCGCTTGGTCAATGAAGGTTGAGCCAGATGCAACTGCTCGGCCGCTGCGGTGAGGTTACCTGTCTCAGCGACTGCGAGGAAGGCGAACAGATTTCTATCGATAGCCAATTTCTATTTCCAGTTACCGGTCTTTCTATTTTCTTTTATTGTTGACCCTTGCTAGCGTGCCGTCAAGCCAAACCTGAAAGGCCCGGCCTCCAAGTGATTGTCGTCATAAGACCGGATGGAAACACCTGCCATGCGCACGATTTTTGTCATGTTCGATTCTCTGAACCGCGAGGCGCTTGAAGCCTACGGCGGAACTGCTGTGAAGACACCCAATTTCAACCGTCTTGCAGCCAAAGGTGTCACTTTTGACAATCACTATGGTGGGTCTTTGCCGTGTATGCCGGCTCGGCGGGACATTCACACTGGCCGCCTCAATTTCATGCATCGTCCTTGGGGGCCTCTGGAGCCGTTTGACAATTCCTTTGCGCGTCAGCTTGGCGAAGCTGGCATCTATACCCACCTCGTGACCGATCACATGCACTATATTGAGAATGGCGGCACCGGTTACTGCTCTGCCTATGAAAGCTTTGACATTATTCGGGGGCAGGAGCATGACGCGATCAAGGGAGTGGTGCATCCTCCGCTGGATGCGTTGTCGGCACAGTTTGACGCCCGCCATTATCCTCTGGACAAGTTGGCATCCAATCATGCGCCGACCATGCAAACCAGCGAAATTCTGGCATGGCGGCGCATGCGCCACGCAGTCAACACGATGTTCGTCAAAGAAGAGAAAGACTTTCCCACCCCGCAGGTGTTCGCGAGCGCATTCGAGTTTCTCGATTTGAATAAGGAGGCAGATGAGTTTTTCCTTCAGATCGAGTGCTTCGACCCGCATGAGCCATTCTGTGCGCCGGATCGCTTTCGCGAGGCGTATGCAACAACGCCTCAAGGCAAGGTGCTCGACTGGCCAGCCTATGAAAAAAGCTCCAATGACGAGGGCGAAATCAATGATGTCCGGGCCAACTACGCAGCGCTCGTTGCCCAATGCGATCATTATCTTGGAAAGTTGCTCGACTGGATGGATGAAGAAGGGGCATGGCACAACACCTGCCTGATTGTCACGACCGATCACGGTTTCCTTCTGGGAGAGCACGAGTGGTGGGGCAAGAACAAAATGCCTTACTACGAGGAAATCTCACATATCCCGCTTTTTATCTGGCATCCCGACCATGCGAAGCGCGGAGGGACGCGCAGTCAGGCGGTCACCCAGACACCGGATCTGGCCCCGACATTCCTTGATCTGTTCGGACAGCCCAATTTTGCTGAAGCCTGCGGTCACTCTCTGCTGCCAGCCTTGACCGGCGAACGGGATCAAGAGAGCCGAAGCGTCATCTTTGGCATGTTTGCTGGGCCGATTGGTGTGACGGACGGGAGCCATGTCTACTACCACTATCCGGTGAAGGCCGACGGCGAGGGCTTCCATCTTTACACGCTTGCTCCTTCGCATATGGTGCGTATGTTCAGTCCCGAAGAGCTGCAACAGGCGGAGCTGGTGTCCGGTTTTGATTTCACCAAGGGCGCACCGGTCTTGCGGCTTCCCATGGCGCCTGACAACGGTGAGGCCGGGCTTGATGCCGTACGCAACCGCCCCAAAGAAACCCAACTTTTCGCGCTTGAGACCGATCCTGAACAGCGCGAGCCCATCTCAGATGACCAACTGGTCGAGCGCTTCTGTCAGGACATCACCGATGAGCTGATGCGTCACGATGCGCCCGAAGAAATTTACACCCTTTACGGGCTTGAGAAATACCGGCGTGAAGGCGCGCCATAAAGCAGCAATGCCGGTCCGGGCGCGAGGAGGCGCACTGACAAGGCAAAAACAGCGAGGCCTTGTCCGAAACGGGAAGGCCCCGGATCCAAGGGAGGACCAAATGAAGCCAATTTCATTCATTCGTACGGCCGTGATCGCCGGAGCAACCGCGGCTGCCTTGTGCAGCCCCGCGTCAGCCGAGTATCCAGATCGCAACATCCAGAACATATTCCCGTGGGGCCCGGGGTCCGCTATGGCGGTCAGCCAGATCATCTCCGAAGCCATCAGCACGGAACTGGGGGTGAACATCAATGTTGTTTCCACGCCCGGCGCGGCAGGGGTCAAGTCCTTTGATACGGCCATGAAGAAACCAGCAGATGGCTACACCCTGATTGATGGCTGGGTCGCTCCGCTTGTCCTTCAGCCGATGGTTGGCAATGCCGATTGGACGCACAAGGATTTCATCCCCCTCTGGTCAGCAACCGCGGTGCCTTTTGCCATCGTGACCCGCAAGGACGAAACGCGCTGGACCGATTTTCCCAGCTTCATCCAGTATATGAAGGAAAATCCGGGCAAGCTGCGTTATTCTTCCGGTTCCATCGGCAACATTCCGCATATGGTGCTCGCCAAAATGATGCAGGCCAATGATGTATATGCCCGCAACATTCCCTATCCGCAGGATGGTGATGCTTTCAAGGACCTGCGCGGCGGACTGCTTGACTTTACCTTCAACAACCCCACCACTTACCGCTCCAACTCCGATGCCTTTCAGGTGCTTGCTGTCCTGACGGAAAACGAGAAAGATCGGGAGATGTTCGACAATGCCCCCCTTGTTGGTGAATTCGGCACCGAGCTGGGACTGTCCGGATTGTCTCCGACGGGTTGGCATTGGTATCTGGTGAAACAGGGCACGCCTGATGATGTCGTTGCAAAATTGCGCGATGCCATGAAAGCGGCCCTGTCGCGTGAGGATATTCAGAAGAAGCTGAGGGACACCGGCTTCGTGCCCACCATGTATCCGCCGGAGAAATACGACGAGATCGTGGGTGCTGTTGGTGAACAACTGAAATCCGCCAAAGAAGCCATTGCCTGGGAACAGAAGAAAATCTCGGGTAAATAACCACCGAAGCGAAGGGAGGGAGCATCAATGACGGACAAACGCCTGAAAATATGGGGCCACTGGATCGTCCTCTTGACCATGTTCGGTATTGTTGGACTGGTGTTCCAGCAGATTGCAACCTCCCTTACAGAACAGGGAGTCGCCTCCGGTGATGCTCTGTTCAATGCGGCGCTCTTTCCGCGCTATGTTGCGCTTGTCATGGCCGGCCTTGGAGTGATCATTGCCTTACAAATGCTGATTGCCGGTGTGCCTGAGGATGAGGAAGTAGCGCAAGATGAAATGCTGGACGTTCCCGAACCCAAGAGGCGGCTGAGATTTCAGGAGATCATCATTTTCGCGCTGGTGCTGCTGTATCTTCTGGCCCTAGAGCCTTTGGGCTTTCATCTCACCTCGGTCCTTGTCATTGGGGCGATGTTCTATGTGCTCGATGCAAGGCCTTGGTATCGGGCATTTCTGGCCAGTGTGGCACTGACCCTGATCAGCTCCTTCATTTTCGAAGGTCTGCTGAAGATTGTCCTGCCGCTCGGATATTTCAGCTTTTCCATCCCCTACCACTTGCTGGGTCTGTAAGATATGTTTGATCTTCTACTGTCCGGTGTTGATCTGGTTGCCACTCCGTCGGTCATTCTGTTAGTTGCGCTCGGCTGCGCTGGTGGTCTTCTCGTTGGCGCACTTCCGGGTCTTGGCCCCCTCATGGGCATCATCCTGTTGTTGCCTGCTGCATTCTATCTGCCGCCCGTTGCCGGCATGGGCATGTTGATCGCCATTTACGTCGGGGGCTCCTGTGGTGGTGCCATCTCGGCGATCTTGCTGCGTATTCCCGGCACGCCTCTTGCTGCAGCGACGCTCTTGGATGGTTACCCTCTTGCCAAAAAGGGACGCGCAGGGGATGCCATCGGCGTCGCCATCTCAGCGTCCGCCATTGGCGGTATGTTCGGTGGGGTGATCCTGGTCTTCTTTGCACCGATGCTGGCCAGCATCGCCGTGAATTTTGGCCCGCCAGAATACTTTGCCCTCGCCGTGACGGGGCTGATGGCTATAGCGGTGGTCTCTTCGGAATCGACAACTAAAGGACTGCTGACCGGATGTCTGGGCATCCTGATCGCCGTGGTTGGCACCGACCCCATGTCAAACGCCCAACGCTTCACCTTCGGAGATTCCAACCTGTCGGGCGGCATCCATATCGTGGCCATTGTTGTTGGTCTGTTTGCCATCTCCGAGGCCGCTTATCAGATCGAAGAAGGCCGATTGTCAGCGACACCAAAGGTGCTCAACGCCAAGGTCTCCTTCCGATCTCTGTTTCTGACCTTAGGCCATCGCTGGAACCTGCTCCGCTCTTCAATCATCGGCACCTTTTTTGGTGCCTTGCCCGGCGCCAGTGGCATCATCGCGTCCTTCACCTCCTATGCCATCGCCAAGGCACGGGCGAAGCCCGAAGAGGCTTATGGGCAAGGCGCTATAGGCGGCGTGGTCGCGACCGAATCCTCCAACAACGCCTGTTGTGGTGGTGCGCTTATTCCCACATTGGCACTGGCGATCCCTGGCGATTCTGCCTGTGCCGTTCTGATGGGCGCCTTGATGCTGCTTGGGCTGCAACCCGGCCCGCAGCTCTTCTCACTCAGTGGCGATGTGGTCGGCGGGGTGTTTCTGGCTTACCTACTCGCCAACGTCTTTCTGTTTGTGCTCGGCATTCTGATGACGCCGATCTTTGTCTCCGTGCTCAAACTGCGCAAGCAATATCTGGTGCCCTCGGTGCTTCTGATGTCGATGATCGGCGTCTATGCGATCCAGTCTTCGGTCTATGATCTCTGGATGGCCTTTCTGTTCGGTATCGTCGGATATGTGCTGCGCAAGTTCCAGTATCCGCTTTCGCCTATCGTGATTGGTGTCATTCTCGGCCCCATCGCCGAGGGAAATCTGCGGCGTTCACTTCTGCTCTCACAAGATGGCCTCTCCATTTTCGCCGAACGTCCGATTGCCATGGCCATTTTGTTCATTGATCTCATCGTGATCCTTTGGGCGATTTTGCCAAAGGAAACAAGACGCAGACTTCTTCCCGGAAGGCGACTGTCGCCCTCGGAGATGCAAAATGCTTCAGCAGACTGAAGCTCCTTTCGAGCTGCTTTCCCAGCCTATGGCGATCACGGGCAAGTCGCCTCTGTGGGATGAAGCCCGCTGCTGTGTCTGGTGGATCGACATTCAGGCTCAGCGGTTGCTTGCTACGACGCAAGACGGGTCCAGCCGAGTTGTTCCTACGCCCTCACAGCCCGGTTTTGTGACATTCGCCGATAGCGGGCGACTGGTTCTGGGGCTCGAAGACGGTCTCTGGACCTATGCTCCCGAAAACGGGAACTGGGAACAGCAATCGGATACGGAAAGTGACCGCCCAACAGTGCGCCTCAATGATGGCCGGCCGGACCGACTCGGTCGCCTATGGTTCGGCTCTATGGATATGACCCTTTCCGGGAAAGCCATCGGACGGCTCTATCGGCGCGATTTTGATGGCAGTATTCACGTGGTCCGTGAGGGAGTGCAGATTCCCAATGCGATTGTTCCGTGCGGGAGCGGGCAGGATCTATTGTTCACCGATTCCCCGAGCGGTGTTTTGGAAATGCTTGAAGTCGATCCGGCGACCGGTGCGGAAATCAGCTCCCGAACAATCTACCGCACCAATCCGGGTGATACGCTTGATAGCGCCTGCATGGATGCAGATGGAAATTTCTGGGTTGCGGTGGTTGGCTCGGGTGCGGTGTTGCATCTCTCCCCATCCGGTCGTCTCCTGGGGCGGCATCAGGCCCCTGTCTCGCGCCCGACGGCGGTGACAATCGGCGGCAAAGACGGCTCGAGCCTGTTCGTGACATGTCAGCGGCGTTTTCTTGGACCAGAGGCACTTGATGAGCAACCCGCCGCTGGTGGCCTTTTAGTCAAACAGCTGCCCGTGCGTGCCGGACCAATCTGTCGAGTGTCCGGGTTTTGACGTCATGGAAGACTTAGTCAATTCGAGCAAAGTGCAACAATTTCAGCAACCAGATGATCGATGGGCGAAAGAACCCGGCATCATAACCTCCTGAAACAGATATCAATTACGATACCTATTTCAGTTCCATATGAATAATTTCTCGCGGGTCAGTTCTCAGTGGCATTCGACCTCTCTTCGCAAATTGCCCTATTTGGAGCCACACGCGCTGACGGGGAACAACTCACTGCATGACCCTACCAGTTATCAAGTTGTGCACGTTGTTCAGCAGTGAGCGGGCTCACTCCACCAAGAATGGCGGCATTGATGGTCATTTTGGCGGAGGCTTCCAACAACTCCATTTTGTCGAAAGCGTCGAGCATGGACTTGCCGACGGTGGTAATGCCGTGGTTTTTCATGACGATAACATTGCTGTTCTCGGCAGCTTTACCAACGATCACTGAAAGCTCTTTGGATCCCATCAGGGCGTATGGGGCATTCACAACATTCCCCAAGACCAAATAGGATTCTGCGGTGAGAGTCGTATTGATGTCCTTATCGACCGCCGCAAAGGTGGACGCCATCACCGGGTGTGCATGCACAACGGCTTTGACGTCTGGACGACGGCGAAAGATTTCCAGATGCATGCCCGTTTCAATGCTGGATTTGAGATGCGGTGTCAGGTTCTCGCCATCAATGGTCACAAGCCCGATTTCACCGGCTTCGATCACCCCCTTATCCAAACTGGACGGCGTGATGATCACATGTTTTTCATCGAGCCGCATACTCAGGTTGCCACCCGAGCACGTCGTCAACTGGTTCTGATAAAGACGCCGCATGAAGTAGGCAACGCACTCTCGTTCAGTTTTGAAGTCATTATAATTCATTGTATTTCCTCGTCTATTGCCTGCTTCTCTCGTCGCAACAGTTTAAGATTTCAATTAAGCGGAAACGAGACTTGTTCGCTCGCATTTGTTTGCTTCTCAGTCCTCAGTTTCTGCTGATACCGCTGGTGTTGCCGCCATATACCGTCCAGTTGCTCACGGATTCCCCTGTAGAATGGGAAATGAGCCTCGTAGATCCAGTGGGCGTTTGATTGCGGCTGATACGTCTGGTTGGAGCATTCGAACCGGCCTGCGATGTCGCCGAACGACAACTCGGGGTGAGCGCACTTGCAGGCGAAGAAGGCAGCCCCCTTAGCGCAACTCTCCGCTTCATCGAAGGTCAAAACGGGAAGGCCCGTGCAATCCGCGATAATCTGGGGCCATACGCCTGATCGTGCTCCCCCTCCCGACAAAAGCAAGCGGCCCTTCAAGTCGCCGATACAATCCTGAATCGAGAAGGCGACACCTTCGTAGACAGCCTTGAGCATGCACCACTTGTCAGCGCTCTGGTTCAGCCCGAAGAACTGAGCTTTCGCACCGGGGTTATTAAAAGGCGCACGTTCTCCTGCTTCGCTGATATAGGGATGAAAGATGATTCCTTCCGGCACGGGCGGCAGTGCTTTGACGCGCCGATCAATCTTTTCGAACAGGTCAGTGCTGCTCTGCTCTTCAGCGCTCAGAAGGGTTTTGATGGCCCAGTCCAAACTTGGTCCGCCAGCCATGGATGCTGTAACTTTGATATATTTTTCACCAATCGCAAAACACTCGAAACCACTTGTGGAGCCTTGTTCAGTCTCCGCCAATCGGGTCACCGTCTCACAACAACAGGTCGTTCCGAGGATAACGCAGCTATCGCCCTCCGACTGCGCCCCCATGCCAATGGCGGTTCCGACGATGTCGAGAGCGCCAACAGCTATCGGCAATCCGGCGGGAAGACCGGTTCGTTCAGCCACTTCCGGCAGAAGGTATCCGCCGCATTCATAGCTTTCCTTCAGATCCGGCAGCCAATTGGCGGCCTCGCTGATACCAAGCTGGCTAAACAGGTCCACGGCCCAATCGCGCTTGCCCAGATCCAGCGTTGACGTTGACGCATCCGTATAGTCACTCAGAATCTCACCACAGAGGCAGAACCGTATCCAGTCTTTGCACCAGAATACATGTCTGACTTTATTGTAGGTTTCGGCTTGATGCTGTTTCAGCCAAGCGAGAATGACACTGGTCGCACCACTGAAGGGCACGCTGCCTGTCGCCGCTCGAAAGGCCTTGAGTATTGGTTCGTTGGCGCTCCATTCGCGCGCGGTTTCATTGGCTCTGCTGTCATTCCATTGAATGGCGGGCCCGACGGGCTTTTTGTCTTCGTCCAGTGCCCAGAGGCCTTCTCCTTGGCCATTCACACCAAGTGCGCATACCCGCGCGGCGTCGACATCGGCAATCGCCTCAACAAGAACTTCACAACAGCGTTCGAATAGGCCGACCATGTCGGTTTCCGAATGGCCCGGAACACGGGTCTCTTCAGGGTTGCGCCGGGAGGCAACGCTGAGCACGTCCCCGTGATCGGTAACAAGCAGGGCTTTGACATTTGTCGTGCCGACATCCAGTCCAAGTACCAAATCTTTTTTCATTGTCCTGACCCAGTCATTCTCGTTGCGATTGTTTTTCCGTTCCCTGCCGCCTTCGATTTTTCAGAAGACCGCGAACTTCGGCTTTTCACCATTTTCAAAATCGTGGATCGAGCGCATGACCATACGCGTGTGATGCTGAACCACATTGCGGCTGGCGCCTGCGATGTGCGGGGTCATCGTGAGGTTGGGGGTATTGATAAGCGGATCATTGGACCGCAGTGGCTCATAGGGAAAGACATCGACTGCAGCGCCGGCAATCTGCCTGCTTTTGAGCGCCTGCCTCAGATCATCGTAATTGACCAGTGACCCGCGGGCCGTATTGATCAGGTAGGCCGAGGGCTTCATGGTTTTGAAAACTTCGGTGTTGATGATATGCCGGGTCTGCTCGGTTTCCTTTGCGTGCAGGCTGATCACATCGGAGCCTTCGATAAGCTCCTGAAATTCAACGAGCCTGTAGCCCTTTGATGCCAACGCTTCCTTGTTCTGGTACGGGTCATAGACCAGTATTTCCATACCAAGGGCCTTGGCCTTTTCCGCCACAAGGCCACCGATAAAGCCAAGCCCGACAAGTCCCAGCGTGGCCCCGGCGATCTCCAGCGAATTGTAACGCTCATAGGGGATGTAGGGCAGATCCGAGTGGATCCAGGTTACATCCTTGCTGCCGCCGTCAAGAGGATCTCCCTCAAGGACAATCGTGTGATCCCTGATTGCTTCCATGGATTGCGGGATCTGTCTCGTTGCTGCCATCATCAGCCCGATCGTGAATTCCGCGACAGAATTGGCATTTCTGGAAGGCGTGCTGCAAAGAAGCAATCCCTTGTCTCTGCAGTAGTTCAGATCCACATTGTTAGGCGTTCCACGCGCACATATGACCAGCTCGAGACAGTCTGACGCAGCCAGCACCCGTGCTGTTGCCGGTGATGAATTCACCAACAAGATGTGGGGTTGGTGAGATGCCATCAACTCAGCAAGAGCAACCTCGGTCAGCTCATCGCATTCTCCCGTCGCCGCCCCTGCCATCAGCAGATCGTAGTTCTTGGAAAGATACTCTTTCCCGTCTTCTTCCAACTCGCAAACCAGTAATACGCGTCTCATTTTTTTCATTCCCTAAAACACAAGCATGCAGTGACGCTCTCCGGGGCCGAAAGCACCGCCCCGGAGAGGCCGTCTCAAACGCGCAAGCTTGCCAGTTGCTCGCGGCAGAGCTCGGTGGCTTTTGACAAATTCTTTTGCAGGATCAGGTCTTTTCCGATGCGTATCAGTGACCGTTCGGCAGTAAGGCGGATCTCGCCTTCCCCGATCGAGGTGAGGTCGAGAACCTTGGTGTCACCCACAACGCGCCTGATGATCTCCATACCCATGCTCGCGGCAGCATCCCGAAGAACAGACGCCGTGTACCATTCCCTGAAGGCGGACGAGCGGGCCGTTGGTTCAACCACGTTCTTCTCGAGCGAAGCCATGAACTTGGCGGTAAAGAGGTTGATGATGTCTGTGATCGTCTGGGACGACCAAGCAGCAAAGGTCTGGCGGATGGCCTGATCAGCCTCGGTTGCTTCTGCATTCGCCCATGCGAACACCAGATGCGCCAGCACATTGCCCAAGTCGTATCCAATGGGGCCAAAGAACGCGAACTCGGGATCAATGACCTTGGTCCCCGCCTGATTGCAGAAAATCGAACCGGAATGAAGATCGCCGTGAATGAGAGCTTGCGCGTTGTTCTTGAAATTGTTCTTCAGTTTGCCGACGTCCAAAAGCAGGGCTTCATCGTCATAAAGATGCTCTTGAACAAACTGCTCATTGCCAACGGAAATGATGTTCCGGCTCTTGTAATCGATATATGGCTCGGTAAAGACAAGATCCTCGGAAATATCGCACAGATCGACATTCACAAACTGCGCAGAGAGGCGTTTCTTCTCACCTGAATTCATCACCAGGTCCGTGGTGGGGACCATCGTATCCACCATGAAAGTGCTGATGTTTTCGGCCAGATGCGGAAAGGTAATCCGCTTGAGCAGCTCATAGCGCAGATTTTTGAATTCAGAGATATCCTCCATGACCAGAACACACATGGTCTCATCATATTTCAAGACCCGCGGCACAAGATCAGGGGCCAGCTTCGATTGAATGTCGAGAATCCGGGCCTCGATCCGGCTTCTGGACACATCCAGCGGGCGCCCGGATGAACGGAGCAACACGTCGGCGTGCTTGAGCACGAGGGACTTGCCGCTCTTCTCATCGACGACACGAAAAACATAATTGATATTGCCGTCAGCAATCATGCTGGAGGTGAGCTGCGCATCTTCATCAAAATAATCCAACTGTGTCCGGGCATATTCTATGGCGTCGGTGTCGGTCATTTTGAAATGGGTTTCGAACTTGGTCATTGCGTCTTCTTCTTTTCAAAGATGAGCTTGCGAGAAATTTGATTACCAGTAAGCGGTATCGGAAAGGCTGAAGTAGCGGTTCAGATCCTGAGGAGCGAACGGCCCCTTGTCCGTGATAACCGCACTGACGAGCCCTGCTGGCGTCACGTCAAAGGCCGGATAAAAGCCCTTCACGCCGTCAGCGGTATTCTTGACGCCATTGAAGCTCAGGGCCTCGGTAGGATCACGTTCTTCTATTCGGACATCGTTTATGGTGAGCAGTTCTTTGTCAGGAATGCCCGTGACGAAATAGGGAACGCCGAAATGATGGGCGACGATGGCAATCTGCAGCGTACCAACCTTGTTGACGATATGGCCGTCTCTGCAAATGCTGTCGGCGGCGGATGTAAAGACATCAATGCCCTTGGTTGCCATGACCGTGGCCGGCATGTTGTCGGTGATCACCGTCACATCAACGCCCTGATCATTCGCAACGCTTGCAGTCAGCCGCGCCCCTTGAAGGAAAGGACGGGTCTCAGGGCAGAAGAGTTTGACATTCTTGCCCTTGTTGCGAGCCTCCCGCAGCATCGTGCCAACGATTGTTTCGCCATAGCACTGGGTCATTACTGTGCCATTCTGAGGCCACAGAGAAACCAGATACTCGGCCACCTGACTGATCTTGGCATAGCGCCGGTTCATTGAATCAATCGTGTGGTCGAGCACGGCCTGATCTGCCGCCCTGCCCTCTTCCAAGGCCGTTCTGGCAACGTCGAGACAGCCTCCCGTTATGAGCGTCATCCGATTGACGGTGGTTGGGCGCGCATGGGAGAGCGTATAGGCCGCCTTTTTCAGGTGGCTTAGTTGCTCGGCTTGTGGTCGGCCACGAACCTCATGGCAGGCAAGGGCCATCCCCATGCTGGCTGCGGTGTAGGGCCCTGCGCTTTGGGTCACCATGTCGGCAATCGCCTGGGCAACCTCTTCGTGCCTGACGCATTCGACAAATTCGATTTTTCTGGGGTAAACGCGCCGGTCTAGAATACGGACGGATCCATTTTCGTACCAAGCAACATTTTCAAAACGCAAAAGGAAACCGAGGTCTTTATCTTGTCTTTCCAAGACGAACTCCTTTCTGCAAACTTGAAGCGATCACGCAAATTGCGGGATTTAAAATCCTGTAGGCGGGGAAGGACGCGGGAGTTATTAGTCTCAAAGCCGCGTCCTTTTTTCTTAAGACGTTCAGTCGTCTAGGCACCAGCAGCCGGTGTCGGCTTGATTTTGGGTGCTGAATTGCCAAGGAAAATTGCAAGGCTTGCAAAGACGATCATCAGGATCTGATAGATGCCGTAAGGCATGATCTCGACCGGTGAAATTTTCGCCAGACCTGCAGCCAGAAGCAACTGCCCGCCATAAGGCAAGAGCCCCTGAAAGCCAGCCGCAAAGATATCAAGCAATGCCGCCGTTTTCGTTGGATCGATCTCATATTCCGCAGAGATGTCCTTTGCCAGAGGGCCCGCGGCCAGAATAGAGATGGTGTTGTTGGTCGTGGAGACCGTGATCAAGGACACAAGAGCACCAATGCCGAACTGGCCGCCGATCTTGCCTTTGACCATGCTCGTTACTGTTTTCAGAAGGTAGTCGATCCCGCCGTAGTATTTCATCAGCCCAACGAGACCACCAACGACAACGGCGATGATCGCCAGATTTTCCATCCAGCCCATGCCGCGCTGAAGAACGTCGAGCATTTCAACCAGATTGAAACTGCCATTGAACAGGCCAACCGCAACACCCAGTCCAATGCCGATCCCCAGCACAGCCATGACATTCCATCCGATCAAAGCCGTGATGATAATTGCTGCATAGGGTATGATGTTGACGAGGCTGTAAGATCCGGATTCAACAGATACGCCTGAAGATATTGGAATCATTGCCAGAATGATAACAGTACAGATAACAGCGGGTAGGACGATAAGACCATTCATCTTGAACTTACCGCGCAGGCTTACGTCCTGCGTTTTCACGGCCGCGATGGTCGTGTCCGAGATAAAGGACAGGTTGTCACCAAACATCGCCCCGCCGATAACGGTAGCCATGACCAGCGGCATATTGGCACCTGTCTGCTCCACAATCCCCACGCCGATCGGGGCGAGTGCCGTCACCGTTCCCATGGATGTCCCCATTGAGAAGGACAACACACAGCCAATCAGAAACAGGCCCGGCAAGATCATATTGCTTGGCATGGCCGACAAACCAAGATTGACGATTGAACTCACCGCCCCCATGGCATCGGCTACGGAGTAGAATGCGCCAGCCAACAGGAAAATAACGACCATCAGAATGATGGTTTCCTCGCCACCAGCCTTTGAGAACAGCATGACTTTTTCATCAAAACTGGTTTTTTTATCCAGACGGTCCAGGCAAAGAGCCACACCGAATGCAGCCATGAACCCAACCAACAAAGGCATCGCGCCAAAGTTGCCGGTCGCAACACCGGTAAAGATGTAGATTACCAAGAAAAACAGCAGAGGCAGTAGCCCCTTGGCATTGGATTTTGGTGTCATGATTTCCTCCCAAGACACGTCCATTTTGGTCACCACGCACAATTGTCTTTGAGACGAAACGTGCGTGGTTATTGATTTATTTTTGAGTTCGGAATTGATTCACCGGGGATTCTGGCCTGCCTTTCAGCGGTTCTATTCGCTAAAGTTTCACAGAGATTTCCAAGTCTGGTGCCTAGACGGCCAGCTTGAGTATCGCGACAATGTCGTCGTGAGCGAGCTTCCTGAAACGGCCGATCGCATCGCTGCGGCCCAATGCCTTGGATGCCATTTCATCAAATCTGTCCGTTGGCACTTTTGCATCGGCCAACGAGATCTTCAGATTCAGGGAAGCAAAGAAATCTGCTACGGCCTTGATGGTCAGATCAGCGATTTCATCCTTGCTCCGACCGTTTGGATCAATTCCGAATACTCTGGTGCCAAGGCGCGCAAAACGATCCAGATCGGTGGACTTCACATGCTTCATCCATGCAGGGAAGATGATCGCCATCCCCGCACCATGCGTGATATCGTAAAGGGCACTAATCTCGTGTTCGATCCGGTGCGAAGCCCAATCTGACTGTCGACCGGCGTCCAGAACCCCATTGTGAGAAATTGTGGCCAGCCACATAAATTCAGCGCAATAATCGTAGTTTTGCGGCGCCTCAAGGATCTTTGGAGCAAGGGCAATAACCGCCTGCATCGCCCCTTCGAGGAGATGGTCACTGAACAGACAGAATTTTGTTGGCGTAAAGTAACGCTCGAACTGATGCGAGAGAATATCTGCAAGCCCGCTGGCCATGAAGAATGGCGGAATGGTGAAGCACATCTCGGGATTGAGGATCGAGAATTCAGGCACGATCAGGGCATTGTCGATACCGTATTTGGTATCATCAGCCTCATTGGTGATGATGCTGCTTTCGGACATTTCCGAACCAGAGCCCGGAATGGTCAGAATGGTCCCGACTTTCAGGGCCGTTTCAGGCTCAGCCTTGCCGGTATAGAAATCCCACACATCCCCTTCATAGGGCACGCCGAGCGCGATGGCCTTGGAAGAGTCAATGGCACTACCGCCACCAATTGCGAGAATGAAGCCAATCCCTTCCTTGCGGCAAAGAGCGATGCCTTCCTTCACAACAGACAATCTAGGATTGGGAACCACACCATCAAACAGGACAGGTTCAACACCGCTTGCTTTCAGAGAGCCAACAATGCGATCGAGAATTCCATTCTTTTCCAGATAATCGCCACCATAATGAAGGAGAACCTTATCCGCGAATGGCTTCACCTGAAGGCCGACTTCATTCTCTTTTCCTCTACCAAAAACTATTTTCGTTCTACTGCAAAAATTGAAGTCTTCCATGGCGTTTCTCGATTTTTCGGTTGCTTGTTGAGCGGCTTATTCTTCCGGCTTGGCGTCAGAACAGACGTGCAGTCCAAGCCCGGTTTGTCGAATTGGTTCCAGCAGATCTTCCGCGACGGCAGAATCCAGAATGATCTCGTCTAGCTCGTCGAACTCACAGATTTTGTGAGTGGCAGGTTTTTCGAATTTGGTATGGTCGATAACAAGCGTCGATCGACCGGATCTTTCGATCATGAGCCTGCGGATTGCGGCCTCACCTTCGTTGTTGTCCGTCATTGCGAACTGCGGGTGGATGGATGTGCAACTGACAAATGCCATGTCCGCCGCGAGCCCTCGAAGCGCGTCGAACGCAGCTGGGCCGACAAACGACCAGGTTTCTTTTCTGAGATGTCCGCCAATGCAAATCGCCTCGACACCCCCTGTTTCGGGAACTTCAGAAATGATCTTTTGGGAGTTGGTGATAAGAAGGACGTTCTTTTTCTGCCTGAACAGCTCACGCGCGATAAACAATGCGGTTGTGCTGCTGTCGAGCATGACTGTGTCGCCGTTTGAAATGTCGCCCACTGCCTTCTGACTGATGAGACATTTCTCTGCTGTAAAGAATGTTTCCCGCAACGTGGCTGGGACTTCTTTGTCAGATCCCTTCAAGAGATAGGCGCCACCATGCACTCTCCTGAACGAGAGGGTTTGGCTCAGGCTGTCCAAGTCTCGGCGGATCGTTTCCTCCGAGACAGAAAACTGCGCGCTGAGCTTTGAGACGACGATACTTCCGTCTTCTTTCAGGTGGCGTTCGATTTCCTTGAGTCTGTCTGCTTTCAGCATTTTGGTGAATACCGTCCGTTTGCTCTCATTTCTCACATTTGCACACATTTTCCCACATTCTCCTATTCGCAGATTCCCTTATTCGGGCATATATGCGACAAATTCCCACATTATGCCAACGTACATATCAACAGTTCTAAATATATTTTGGGTGAAACAGAATAGTTTTAGGTGTCAAATCGCGCACTAGAAGCCATCTGGGCGCGCGAAACTCGGCCCACGGCGCGAACGGCAACATGGTGCCGATTGCCCGAATGGAATTGGAATACGCATCCAACCAATTTTGCTGATTTGGTCCGTAGACCTCTGCTTGCTGACGGGCAGAAAATTTGGGGGCGCTTCTGCATCAATCTCCTGAACGATGGGGTCATTAAGCAACTCGGCAGCAAATCGGGACGGAAAATATGAAACTCTTACTCATATTTCAACAGCCATTTTTTCCCAGAAATGCGCCGATGGCGTTCGTTCGTAGAAGCGTTCTAAATCATATAGATTGACAGAGCGGCACCCTTTCCTAATTTATGAGTACGTAACTCATAAATAACTCACAACCAACAGCACTGTCAGAACGTGCCCAACTGCCTCCCTTCCCGGAAGGCGGAACGGAGAGGCTTTGTCTTGTTGGTTGGGGTGTTAACCGCTGATCAGATGAGCTGCGCTTTCTGTCAGCCACTTGTCTGGTCACAAAGGACGCAAAATGCTGGCTACTCTCGTCATTGGCCTGCGTGAAGGGTTGGAAGCCTCGCTTATCGTTGGGATCATCGCGGCTTTCCTCAATCGAAATCATCAAAGCATGCGGCCGATGTGGATTGGCGTCCTGTTGGCTATCTTGATTTCCCTTCTGGTCGGCGTAGGCCTGCACATGGTCGAAAAGGCCCTGTCCCAAGCCCAGCAGGAGGCGCTGGAAACGCTGATTGGCGTCGTCGCAATCTTCTTTGTGACTGGCATGATCGCGTGGATGAACAGCCAAGGCGGCGCGATGAGAGGCGAGCTTGAAGCAAGGGCCGCCGCGTCCCTTTCCAAACCGGGCTCCTACGCACTGGCCAGCATGGCCTTCCTCGCAGTCCTCAAAGAAGGTTTTGAAACCAGCGTATTTCTTCTGGCGACCTTTTCCGTGGCGCAATCCGCAGCTTGGGCCGCAGTCGGCGCAACACTGGGGTTGTTGCTGTCAGTCGTGATTGGTTGGGGCATCTATATCGGTGGGGTCAAAATCAATCTCTCCCGATTTTTCCGCATAACGGGTGCCTTTCTTATTCTGGTGGCCGCGGGCCTGTGTGTTTCCACCTTGCGAACGGCGCATGAGGCTGGTTGGCTCAATGCGGGCCAGCAACAGATACTCGATCTGTCGTGGCTTGTCGCAGCCGGGACCATGCGCTCTGCGCTGATAACAGGAATGCTGGGCATCCCTTCCGATCCCAGACTGATCGAGGGACTTGGCTGGTGTCTCTATCTGGTGCCTGTTGCGCTCTTCATCTATTGGCCGCAATCCCATCGACCGGGTCTGGTTGGTGCAGGCCGGATCAAGATCGCTGTTGCTCTGCTATGCCTTGCTGTTTCCGCATTGCTTTTCCTTCTCTCGCCAACCCCTTCGATCCGACTTCCGAACACCGCAGCAAGAGTGATGGTTCGCAAGGCTGATGTCGCCAGCGCCAGCCTTTCGGATCAGGGCGCTCTGGTTCTGGCACGACCCGACAACACCGGCAAGCTGACGCTGCCCCTCCCCCAGTCTGAGGCCACCCGCGGTGAGCATGACGGGCTGGCATCCCGGTTGTGGGATATCATCAACAAAAGCGAGCCGTCCGGTTTGCCTCAAGAGTTGACCTATTCTGAAATCGTCAAATTGTCAGGCGGCCGCAAGCCCATCGGCCTCAACCCGACGCGTTATCCCGGCCCCTATCATGTCAGTTGGGTGCACACGCTCAAGGCAACCGTCTGGACGACCAACGGCATTCTGCTCGATGCCTCTGGGCGAAATGCGCTGACGATGACCCTCTCCGATGGTGGATTGCAATCCCCCAGAACCCTGAGCGTGCGCTCGATACAGCAGGATCTGAAAACCGATCTGGTTCTGCCTGTGGGGCGTTGGCATGTCAGCGAAGACCACATCTCGCGTGTCCAGACAGCTCTCATCAAGTTCAAGATCGATCAGGATGAGTGGATGTTCTGGGCTCGTACTCTGCCCTCCATTCTAGCCTTCATTTCCCTCTTCCTGGCGTTGTTTGGCGCCCGGAATCTCGTTCAAGCCCGACGCCTCGCTCCGGAGCGTTTTCATTCCAACATTGGCCAAGACGCCGAAGCCACTGCAGCAAAAGGACATCATCATGCAGCGTAATTCTTTATCCAAAACCATTCTTGCCACCACATCCCTATCCACGTTTCTGATCCTCGGCGGCTTAAGCAGCGCACTTGCAGCCGCGGAAGTCGAACAGGTTGCCGTCACCCTGACAGATGACAATGGCGGTGCCTGTGTGCTCGACAAATCCAGCGTCGAGGCAGGTCCCGTCACCTTCTCCGTTACCAACAAGACAGCCACGGCTCTCACCGAAGTCGAATTGCTGAACGGCAACCGCATTATCGGGGAGAAGGAAAACCTTGCTCCGGGCCTACCGACTGTGGCCTTCACGGTCACCCTTGGTGGCGGCAATTATGAAATCTATTGCCCGGGTGCGAAAGAAGACAAGGTTGCTTTCAGCGTAACCGGTGAGGCAGCTCCGCGCCCAACCGGCACGATCTCCAAGATCCTTGAAGAAGGCACCGACGGCTACGCCCAATATGTCAATGAAACGATCGACGCCATGGTTGTTGCCGTTTCCCGCCTCAAGGACGACATCGATGCAGGCGATCTTGAAAAAGCCAAACACGACTATCCGCTGGCGCGCCCATTTTATGAACGCGTTGAATCCGATGTCGACGGCTTCGTGCTCGATGGCTTTGACGCGACAGACAACCACGGCAATCTTGACTATCTGATCGATATGCGTGCCTCCAATATCGACCCCGAAGTTGGCTGGCATGGATACCACGCCATCGAACGGGATCTGTTCGAGGCGGGCAAGATCACGGATCAGACCAAGGCCTATGCTGCCGAGTTGCTCAAGAATGTGCAGCTGCTCGACGACGTGTCTCCGACCCTTGAGTATCTGCCTGAAGATCTGGCCAATGGTGCAGCGGACCTGCTCGAAGAGGTTCAGAACACCAAGATCACCGGCGAGGAAGAAGCCTACAGCCACTTCGATATGCTCGATTTTGCGGGCAATGTGGAGGGCGCGCAGCAGGCTTTTGCCTATCTGCAGCCGGGCATGGAAAAAATCGACGCCGATCTGTCCAAGCGGGTCAGCGCAGAGTTTGAAAAGGTCCGGACCCTTCTGGACGGATATCGGGATGCCTCTGTTCCCGGTGGCTACAAGCTCTATTCCGACGAGCTGAGAGCGGAAGACACCGTCAAACTGAGCCAGGCAATCCAGTCACTGCAGGAGCCTCTTTCCCGTATCGCGGAAAAAGTCGCAACCGCTGACTGATTGCGCCCTAAGGCTGCCGTGTCCCCCGGCAGCCTTTCCGGCCCTGCGAGACCTGCTCCAAAAGGAACATCAGACCATGACTAGTAAGAAAAAACTTTCAACCCCGAAGACGGGTTTGTCGCGGCGCAATCTGCTCGGGGCTGCGGCAGCCGCACCCTTGGGAGCCGTTGTCGCCAAAACGACCCAAGCTTCGGCAGCGGTGCCCGATGACCACGTCGACCTGGGCAAGTCCTATGCCTTTTATGGCGAAGGGCCTCAGGCAGGCATTCAAACAGCTCCTCAGCGCTATTCCCAGTTCATGACGTTCAACCTTACGTCATTGAACCCGCGAGATATCCAGATCCTGCTCGCCCGATGGTCGGCCGCCATCGCGCAGATGATGGCGGGCAAACCGGTCGGCCTTGTGGATCCGGAGCGGGACAATGCTGTGGTTCTGGAGACCGGAGAGGCGCTTGATCTGGGCCCGGCATCGCTCACCGTCACAGTCGGGCTCGGCCCGAAGGTCTTTTCTGACGTCAAGGGGCTTGATGCCTATAAGCCGCCCCTGATGCGCTCACTCCATGATCTGCCCGGAGATGCCCTGAAGGCCGAGCTTTCTGGCGGCGATCTGGCCGTACAAGCCTGTGCGGATGACCCGCAGGTTACCTATCACGCCGTTCGCATTCTGGCGCGCATCGCCAAGGCCGCGGGTGTGGCCTCCACCCGTTGGGCAATCATGGGCTTTGGCCGTGCATCCGCAGGACCGGGGCAGACCACTCCGCGCAATCTGCTCGGCTTTCGGGATGGCACGCGCAACATCACCACACAGGACGATTATGACCGCTTTGTCTGGATCAAGGATGGTCCAGAATGGCAGCATGACGGCTCCTATATGGTCTCCCGCAAGGTTCGGATGTTTATCGAAAGCTGGGACACGGACCGTGTTGATGACCAGAATGACGTATTTGGACGTTTCAAGGTGTCCGGCGCTCCTCTTTCCGGAGAGCATGAGTTTGACGAACCCGATTTCGAGGCCGTGAAGAAAAATGGCGACACGGTCATACCGAAGACGTCGCACATGAGCCTTGCAGCGCATGAAAACATGGGAGGGCTCAAGCTTTTGCGCCGGTCCTACAATTATACGGACGGTATCAACGAAGTCGGGATGCTGGATGCAGGGCTGCACTTTGTCAGCTATCAGAATGACCCAGCCATTTTCGAGGCAATTCAGAGCCGGCTGGGATCACTGGACCGCCTCAACGAATATATATCTCACATCGGGTCAGCGATCTTTTTCGCCCCTCCAGCCCCACAGAAGGGCTCTTATATAGGCGCCTACATGTTCACCTGATTTAAGCGACAGCAAAAGCATAGTCACCCGCTGGAAGCCAGCCAAAATCGCCTTGGGTTTGGCTTTCAGCAGAGTTGAAATGAACCGCAGCGGACATGACAGCCACAGGAGGTTTCCAAATGGCTATCGTGGTTGGCTTTCAAACTCGGTTGCGCGAACCGCCACGGATACGCTTGACGCTTGGCGGCTCGCTCAAGCCGGCATAAGTGGTAGCCCGATTACGTAGGCTTGGAGCGTTCGGCCAAAACCCTAAATCACAGCTTTTGGTCGAACGCTTGGCAACAAAGGCAGTTGCACGTCCCCTGCCTTTGTGTGGTACTTCGGGTTACACTATTTAGAAGGCTTCGCGGTCTGCATATCGGCTAATGCGCCTGCAGCGTCGAACCCTTGTGCTTTGACCGCTTCAACCCATGCCTCTTCCAACGGGGTGGCAACGGACAGGAGATGATCAAGCACCGCGTCATTTGCCGGATAGACATTGATCCCGGCATCGCTGGCTGCTTCGAAGCCCTCTGCATCTTTCTCGTCCCATGCTTTGCCCGCCAGCTCCGAGAAGGCCAGACCGGAAACGGACATGATTGCCTCCTGATCTTCAGGGGAAATACCTTCCCATTTCGCTTGGTTCATAACAAGGAACCAGGAGGTATTGTAAAGCCCGCCACTGACGGTCATTACATCAGTGAGATGTTTTTCGAGTTTGAAGGCCAGAAGCGAGTCAAGCGGCATGCAAACACCGTCAATCACGCCGCGCGTCAGCTTTTCATAAACCTCGCCCGAGGACATAAACAGCGTGGTGGCGCCCATACCCTTTAGCAGGTCGGCTGGGTAGCCGCCCGGTGTCCGTACTTTGAAGCCGGAGAAATCATTCGCAGCTTCGAAATGTCTGTCTTTGGACAACAGCGCACCCGGGCCGTGGGTGAAAAGACCAAGGACGTGCGTGCCTTCGTGTTCAGCCGCGGCATCAAGGTCTTCGGTGTAAATGGTCCAGAAATTTTTCGACACGGTCACGGCATCATCACCAAGGAAAGAAAACTGACCGACGCGTGAGCGGAGAAACCGCCCATCGCTTATAAAGCTGTGCAGACCATAGGTGATATCAGCGACACCATCACGTGCCATATCAAAATGTGCGGGCGGTGCGCCGAGCGGTTTTGTCAACACGCGGATGGTCACACGGCCTTCGGTGACCTCTTCGACCTGTTTTGCCCAAGGCTTGATCGCCCCCACGACAAGTTGATGGCGCGGCGGCAGCCAGCTTGACAAGACAAGCTCAGTTGCTGCGAAAGCGGGCATGGCTGCCAGAGTGGCGGCAAGACCAGCCCCGGCAAGAATGGTGCGTTTAAAAATGTTCATGTCTGTTCCTCCCAGATTGTCAGTTGGAAAGCCGTGTGTTCACGAGTTCCTCTCCTCGTACACACACAACAAGCTCCCTCTGACTTAATACTTAACATGTTAATTTAAAATTGGGCAATGTCAACCTTCGCTGTAGAGCTATGACACTGAGAAAGGTGGTTAAAACCGCAAGAATACCAGGGAATAGACGAGGCAGGCGAAAGGCCAACGCCCCTCTAGGCTCATTGCAAAAGCAAGGGCCATATCATGCAGATCCCCTCCTATCTGAAGAGATCTGCATGCCCAATAGACGACAGTTCACGCCGACAAATCTTACTGCCCTCGCTGATCGAGCATGAACACATCAAAGAACTCCGTGAGTTGTCCATGCGCGGCGAGAGGCAGGATGGCCGCAATGTGCTGGTCTGGTCTGACCACCACAACACAGCCCCGAGACCGATCAATACCGCGCATCTCGTAGATGTCCTTGTCTGTATCGGATTGGAACACTTTCTCGTAATCTCGCAGCCCGTATTTGCCTTTTGCTGGCCACAGGAAGTCCGGCAGGTCGTGCATGGACAAATCCTGTTGCTGGAAGACGGCATAGGTGTCGATGACCGCGTCTATATCCGCCCCTTTCTGCGTATATTTCTTCACCGGCGAGTTTTCATCATTGGCAAGAAACTCTACCAACCGGGCAGACGCTGAAGTCGGCTCCATAGGAGATTGGCTGTCGCCAAATACAAACAGGCGCCAACGTCCGTCCGCCTTGACCAGATGACCCAGATGCTGGCTCCGGCCATCCGCCACACGCGTCGCTTCTGCGGAGTGGAACCGCTGACCGATTTTAAAGCCGGTGGCCAATTCCTGATTTTCCTGCCCGGTGCAAATGTATGAGGGGTAGTACTCGATGGACGTCCCTGCCACAAAGCCGCTTTGACGCTTCATAAAAGCCTCGATCTTGGCGGTATCAATCTTGGATTGCTCGGACGCTTCACCGGTGGCAGGGCGGGTGGCAACCAGTTTCGACAACTCACGATCAGCATCAATCAGTTGCTGCGCAACCTTGCGGCGCTCCGTGGCATAGGTGCTCAAGAGTTTGGGATCGCTGCGCCCTTGCAGAACGGCAGCCAGTTTCCATCCAAGATTGAAAGTATCCGGCAGGGATGTGTTCAATCCCCATCCGCCCTTCGGGCTATGGGTGTGACATGCATCTCCGGCTACGAACGCACGGGGAATGATGCCATCAGAACTGCCACTTGGTCGGTTGTCAAAGCGTTCTGCAATGCGTTGGCCCACCTCGTAGATTGACCACCAGGCCACCTCTTTCACATCGAGCTTATATGGGTGAAAAACCTTCTGCGCCTTGGCGATCAGATCTTGCTCGGTCAGTTTGACATCCGCCACGCGTTTGTCTTTGCCGAGAAAATCCAATTCCACATAAAACCGGCATAGATATCCGCCTTCCCGTGGAATCGTCATAACGGCCCCGTGGTCGTGGGATTGAAGGAAACTCTTCACGCGGATATAGGGGAAATCCGTTTTGAGAAGAAGGTCCATGACGCCCCAGGCCTTGTTGGCAGATTCCCCCTGAAGCGGAATCTCCAATGCTTTGCGTACGCTGCTTCTCGCCCCATCGCATCCGACGACATAACGGGCCTTGATGACCTCTTCTGCTTCGTTGCCCTCTTTATCGGTGCGCTTGAATGTGGCGGTGATCGGGTACGCATCCAGATCCTGTGTCAGGCTGTCGTCTGTCTCCAATTTAACCAGCTCACGGCAATAGTGGGGGCGCAGAGCAGCGATCGAATTTTCCATACCATCCAGCAAGAGCTCATGAAGGCGCGCCTGATTGACGATCCCGTGGGTAAACTCGGACAGTCCGGCCCTCGCATCAGGGATTTTATGGGTCAGCTTGATGTTCTGAGGGTTTTCCGGATCCGGTTCCCAAAATGTATTTTGCTTCAGCTGATAGGTTTCTTTCACGACCATTTCGCTGCTGTTGAACGCTTCCATAATTTCCATCGTGCGCGAAGAAATGCCATCAGCACGTCCGAACAGAAGCGGGCCCGGCTCTTTGTCGACAATACAAGTTGTAATGTCAGCAAACTCGCTCATCTGGCGCGCCATGGTCAACCCGGCCGGGCCGGTCCCCACGATCAGCACGTCGACTTGGGCCGGCAGATCTTCGACCGGAGGATTCGGGTATGGTTTCCTTGCGGCATCCGGAACTTGATAATTGCCCGGTTTGAAGCCATTTAGATGAAATTGCATGAATTCTCCTCCTAAATCATTGCCGCTTTCTGTTGGCGAACTTATTTCATATGTTAACTAAACTAAAACGCAGCTTTGGATGGGCGCTTCTGCTGCATAGGTTCTGCTTGTCAAACAGCGAACGCCCCAGACCTGCTTAAAGAACAACACCCTCGCTTACAGGAGGACCAGCTGGGATCACGGCATCCTCGTCGCCCGAGACGAGATCTTTCTGGCGACCAAGGTTCGGGGTATGAAACAGGATGCAAAGTGACTCTGACTCACGTTTGCTGAAATTCGCCGAGTTCGCTCGAATGCTGACCTGAACGAGATTGCACGAACGCCATCTGCTCAGGTCTTCACTTGCGTATCGGCCTGAGCCCCATGTCCCACGCAGCTGTTTTTCTTTAAGTCGCCAAATCAGTCGAGAGAAAAAACGACATTGGTTTGGCCGGTGCCGGACGAAGGGAAATAGTCGGTGACCACCTCACCCCTCCCCTTATAATCCTTCCAGCCAAGCGCGCCGAACAGCATGATGGTGTCGTGCATATCGCCCTCACCGTCACAGTATTTGGCATAGTCCGGCAGCATATCGAGGAAGAGCTCATTCTCTCCATTTTGCCACATCTCCAGAACGCGGCGATCCACCACTTCATTGAATTTCGAGGAAATGGTAAAGGTGCCGTTGTTCTCCGCGTAGATATCATTGGGCCAGATCTGGTGGCTGAGAGAGCCGGAAGCGATCAGCGCAACCTTTGAATCGGACTTCTCAATCGCCTTGCGGATCGCCAGTCCCAACCTGCGCGAGCTTTCAAAGCTGTGCACGGTACACATGGCTGCGACGGAAACGACTTTCAGAGCGCCATCTGCATTCATGTAGCGCATGGGCACCAGTGTGCCATACTCGAGATCAAGACTATCGACCTGATGGCTGAGTGTGTAGACATCGTCTTCGCGCGCGGTTTCCGCTATGAGGTCACCAAGGGCTGCATTCCCCGCATATTCATACGGCAGATCCTTGATGAACTGGGGAAACTCATGGGACGTGAATATGCCTTTGAAGCGATGATTGGCGTTGACATGATAAGCCGCGTTGACCAGCCAATGGGTGTCGAGCACAACAAATGTGTCCGCTCCGGCTTCTCGTGCACGACGGCCGATCTCTGCGTGCCCGTCAATTGCGGCCTGCCTGCAGCCTTTCAAGTTTCCGTCCTGTTCGGACATGACCATGGTTGGCACATGAGTGACCTTGGCGGCCAATACGATTTTACCCATAGGTTTTCCTCCCTCTATGGTGAATGGCGATAGATGTTGCCTCTATGCCGCAACCTGGTTGTTAGCCGGCGACCAACAACAACGATATCGCCGGAAAAAAGATCAGCAGCAAAAGCCGCAGAATATCAGCAATCCAGAACGGCAGGATGCCCTTGAAGATCGTCTTGAGCGATACATCCGGCAATGTCGCCTTGAGTACGAAGACATTCATGCCGATGGGCGGCGTGATCAGAGAAATTTCGGTGACGACCACCACAATGATGCCAAACCAGATCAGGGCAAATTCAGTGTCGGACAGAATCTCCAAGCCGAAGTCGAGCTGATACATCAACGGATAGAAAATGGGGACGGTCAACAGGATCATCGAAAGGCTTTCCAGCACAGTCCCAAGAAGCAGATAGATGATGATGATCAACGCCATGACGATCCATGCATTGACCTCAAGAGAGTCGATAAAATAGGCCAGTTCATCGGGCAATCCGGCAAGGTTGATATAGTTTGAGAAGACCTCCGCGCCGATGATCACAAGAAAGATCATTGCCGTGCTCTCGGCTGTGTCCATGAGCGCGTGCCAGACTTCGGGCACCTTGGCGTGACCAGTCACGACAACCATGACCAGCGCCATACCAGAGCCCATGCCAGCGGCTTCGATCGGGGTAAAAAAGCCGCCGTAGATGCCAATCATGATAAAGGCGAACAGAGCAACAGACAGGATGACACCATAAAGCCCTTCGACCGGATGGTCATCCACGTCAAAGGATTGCGGCGCCAGCGAAGGGTTCAATTTGACAGCCACCCACACGGCAAGAACATAACCCAGCAACCCGATCATTCCGGGAATGATGCCAGCCAAAAAGAGCAGCCCGATATCACTTTCCGTCAAGATACCGTAGATGATCAGGATAACCGATGGCGGAATGAGAATTCCAAGCGTACCACCTGCTGCAATTGCCCCAGAGGACAGGCTGTCGGCGTAGCCAAATTTGCGTAAGGACGGCATCGCGACCTTGGACATTGTCGCAGCTGTCGCGAGCGATGACCCAGATACGGCTGAGAACCCGCCGCAGGACAAAACCGCAGCCATTGCCAGCCCGCCCGGCAGACGGCGAACAAGACGCTGGGTCGCCGAGAACAATCCGGAAGCAACCCCGGAATAGGCAAGCAGGTTGCCCATGAAAATGAACAGCGGAATAACCGAAAGGGAATAGGAAAACACCGTATCGAATGCGGTCGTTGAAACCATGATCAGAGTAGCATTGATCCCGCGCAAAAGCGCAAATCCAATGGTACCAATAACAATCATGGCGATTGCGATAGGCACACGAAACATGGCAAGCGCCAGCAACAAGGCCGTCGCAATGAGAGGTTCGGTCATGTCAGAACTCCCGCCGTTTGCGCATCGGAACAAGCACAATCAGGCCACTGACCAGATAGGTGATGGCCCCAAGCACGGCGGCAGGCCAAATCGGCAAAGAAAGATCATTGGTAACCGCGCCGTCTTCGAACAATTTCATGCCGTGCACCCCTACATTCCAGCTGAGAACAAAGAACACCATCGCCGTAACCGCGGCACCGAAGCGTCCTATCCGTAAATAAGTCTCGGAACTCCAGAAATGGCTTAAAAGGTCTACTTCCACATGACTGTCCTTGAATGTTGTCATGGGCAGAGCGGCCAGCACCAGATCGGCAAGCAGAATTTGCGTCAACTCAAATGCTCCGGGCAACGGCGCGTTAAAAAAGTAACGCCCTATGACGTCGATCACCGTTACCGCGACAAGAGTGAGCAGGAAGGCCGCTGCCATGGCAGGCAGGACGCGGACAATGATGAATCGAAGCCCTTTGAGGGGTTTCGAGTGTTTTCGGTGTGCAGCCATCATTTGTTCGGCTTTGCAGTTTGCATGCTTGCCAGAGTCCGGGCGGCATCGCTGCCGAGCATGGAGACCGCGAGCAGTGCTGCCGCAATGAAATTATGTCTGGAAATGGTCATTGATATTCCTCCCCCTGTGACCGTCCTTGATCAAATCGGCTTGTTGTACGATCTCTCCCCTGAATTCTGCCGCTTACCGATTTTGAAAATTTATTTAACTTGTTAACAATATAGCAGAGTTGGTTCTGCTTTCCATTGCCTACATTCGTCGAATTCAGGCAAAATTCCGTTGCAAGGCGACGAGTCCCCCGCGCAAAACGCCGACGTCGGAGCCAACCGCCAGAAACTCGACGCCCAGTTGCTTGTAACCCTGAGCAAGTGATTGATCAGACGTCAAAATTCCGGCTGCTTTTCCTTTAGCCCGAATGCGATTGAGCGTGTCGTTGACGATTTTCTGCACCTCCGGGTCACCCGGCCGTCCCAAATATCCAAGGTCCGCGGCCAGATCAGCCGGCCCGACAAAAACGCCATCAACGCCATCCTGAGCAAGAATATCATCAAGAGCATCAAGTCCGGCCTTGCTCTCGACCTGAAGCAGAACGCAGACCTCTTTGTTGGCGGTCTGCAGATAGTCCGCAATGCCATTGTAATCAGACGCGCGGGCCAGAGCGGCCCCCACGCCCCGCACCCCATGTGGCGGATACTTGGCTGAACGAACGACCTCCTCGGCCTGCTTACCGCTTTCAATCATGGGAACAAGCAGTGTCTGCGCACCGATATCCAGCATCTGCTTGATTTCGGCCCGATTGTCATCTCGCGTTCTGACCACAACCTGCGTCTTTGACCCGATTGAGCGGAGCTGTGAGAGCGTATCGCGCAGACCGTTAGGGCCATGTTCGCCATCAATCAGCAACCAATCAAATCCGATTCCGCCGCATAATTCTGCAACAGACGGATCGCCCAGACCAAGCCAGAGCCCGATTTGTGTTGTCCCTTCTTTGAGGCGGATCTTGAAGTTATTCAATGGGGCTGGCATGCAAGCCTCCTTCATTCGAAATTCACTGTTACATGGCCGAAATTGCCATAGTCGGCATCAATGCGCGTGCCAGACGGGCACTCGATGGGCGCGATGAAAGACCCAGCCAGAACGACCTGCCCAGCCTCGATGCGCTGCCTATATTGCCCCATCCGTTCCGATAGCCAGACTATGCCCATAACCGGATCATTCAGAACCGCAGCACCCAGACCCGTGGCCGTGACTTCGTCATTCTTGGTCAGGATAGCCCCCACCCATCTGAGGTCGAACGCGTCGGGTGCATGGCGTTGTTTTCCAAGCACGATGCCGCCATTGGCAGCATTGTCCGAGACCGTATCAAAGATTTTTCTGGTCTGGCCGGTGCTGGCGTCTTGCCGAGCGATCCGCGTATCCAGGATCTCAAGAGCAGGCGCGACACACTCTGTCGCTGCCAGAACATCCTCCCGGCTGACCTTGCCCTCCAGCGGTGCCTTCATGATGAAGGCGATCTCCGCCTCAATGCGTGGCTGGATGAAGCGCGTTGCAGGAATATGAGACCCATCGGCAAAGTCCATATCGTCATACAAAACACCGCTGTCCGGCGTAGCAATCCCCAAGGCATCCTGCATGACCTTGGATGTCAGTCCGATTTTCCAACCGATGATGGAGCGGCCCTGCGCTTGCTTCTGTGGCATTTGAGCGGCCTGAATTGCATAGGCATCATCCAGAGTGATGTCTGGGTGGCGCACAGAGAGCAACCCGATCTGCTCCCGCGTTCGCTCCGCCTCTAACAAGTCTGCTGCGGCGGTTTGAATGTCATGGTCACTCAGCATTGTTCATCCTCCACACCATTGCGAAGCACGCCAATGCCTTCAGCTTCCACTTCAATTACATCCCCTGGTTGCAGCCAGATAGGCGGGTCAAACCGGGCTCCGGCTCCGGTGGGTGTACCGCAGACAATGACATCGCCGGGAACCAGCGTGCAGAAGGTCGAGACATAAGCGACAATGTAGCGGAAGCTGAACATCATGCGGGACGTGCGGTCTTGTTGGCGAACCTCACCATTGACCCGGGTTACCAGCTCAATGTCATCAAGCTGGTCTGCAGACCGAAAGGGAACGAGCCACGGCCCAATCGCTCCGGATTGATCCCAGTTTTTGCCTTGGGTCACGTTGAATTTGGCGTGGCGCACCCAGTCGCGGATTGTTCCCTCGTTGCACAGGGTCAACGCGGCTATGTGGTCATAGGCATCTGCCTCCGCAATTCGGCGTCCACCCTTGCCAATGACAATCGTGACTTCGCCTTCATAGTCGAGTTGCGGGCTTTCCGGCGGGCGAACGAGATTACCGCCGTGACCGGTGAAGCTGCGAGGAAAGCGAATGAACATGGACGGTTTGGACGGCAAGGCCTGACCATCCTTGTATTCGGCGTTGCGGTCAGGAAAATTGACGCCAATGCAGATCAGCTTTTCCGGCTTGTCTATCGGAATGAGAAAGTCGACATCCTCTTGCCGATAGCTGGCGGCACGCCCTTCGGCTGCCTTGATGATCTCTTCGAGTGCGCCTGCCTCGATCACCTGTTTGAGGCTTCCAAAGCGAGCACCGAACTCGGGTGTCAAATCGACAATGCCGTCATCGGTTACAAGACCGTAGCGGTCGGCACCATTGGCACGGAAGGCCACAACGCGAGCGGGAATGGATTTCATGGTCAGCCTCCTCAGGCAATTCCGCCGAAGCAGAGATATTTGATTTCAGTGAATTCCTCGATGCCGTAGCGGGATCCTTCCCGGCCAAGGCCGGAGGATTTGATGCCGCCGAACGGTGCTTCAGGTGTCGAGATCAGGCCGGTGTTGATACCGACCATTCCATATTCAAGCTGTTCCCCGACCTTCCAGGCCCGAGCCAGATCACGGGTATAAAAGTAGGAAGCCAGACCGAACTCGGTGTCATTGGACATGGCGACGACGTCTGCGTCCTCTTCAAAGCGGAACAGCGGGGCGACCGGGCCGAAGGTTTCCTCCGACGCGATGGCCATATTCTGGGTCACGTCAGTCAGAACTGTCGGTTCAAAGAAGGAGCCACCGAGCGGATGAACAGAGCCTCCGCACATCAGGCTTGCTCCTTGGCCGGTCGCATCCGCGATATGCTCTTCGACCTTGGCGATAGCCTTCTCATCGATCAATGGTCCAAAGATCGTGTCTTGCTCCAGACCGTTACCAACCTTCAGGGTCGACAGCTTTGCCGCAAGCTTTTGCGCAAAGGCATCATAGACCCCGGACTGGACATAGATCCGATTGGCGCAGACACAAGTTTGGCCATTGTTTCGAAATTTCGAGATGATCGCCCCTTCGACGGCGGCGTCCAGATCCGCGTCATCAAACACGATAAATGGCGCATTGCCCCCCAGCTCCAGTGCCAGTTTCTTGACCGTTGGCGCACACTGTCGCATCAACTCCACCCCCACCGGCGTCGAGCCGGTGAAGGTCAGTTTGCGAACTGTTTCACTGCCCGTCATCACAGCACCGATGTCCCGTGCAGGCCCGGTAATGACCGACAGCAGGCCATCGGGCAGCCCCGCACGTTGTGCCAGAACGGCCAGCGCAATCGCGGAAAAAGGTGTCTGCTCGGCCGGTTTGAGCACCATGGCACATCCGGCGGCAAGCGCAGGGCCCGCCTTGCGGGTGATCATAGCGTTGGGAAAGTTCCAAGGTGTAATCGCAGCGACGACCCCAATCGGCTGCTTGATGACGACAATCCGCTTGTCCGCAGCATGCCCGGGGATGACATCACCGTAGACCCTGCGCGCTTCCTCGGCGAACCACTCAATGAAAGAGGCACCATAAAGGATCTCGCCCTTTGCTTCTGCCAGCGGCTTGCCCTGTTCCAGCGTCAGGATCAACGCCAGATCATCGACATTGTCGATCACAAGATCGTACCAGCCTCGCAAAATGACAGATCGTTCCTTGGCGGTCCGGGCTGCCCATTGCTTCTGCGCACGATCTGCCGCCTTGATGGCAACTTCTGTTTCGGCGGCACCAAGGCTTGGCACATAACCGATGGTCTCGCCCGTCGCCGGGTTGGTGACTTCTATTCCCGTTTCATCGGCAGGGATCCAGCGCTCCCCCACGAGCGCTGCCTGCCTGAGCAATTCCGGATCTTTGAGCATCAGACATTCCTCATTTAGAGCTGTCCGGGACGAGCCTTCAATGGCCCATCCCGAACCGTCAGCTCATGGAGCAATGATCGGGCTTGCTGCCAGATCGCTCTGTTTCGGCTCAAGGCCATCGAACAGCGAACCATGCTCGAACCAGGAGCGTGGTGCTGGCGCGCCCCAGAGGGTCTGGCGCTGCGGATCCTTGAGATCCCACTTGATTGCCTCAAGATCGGGATCAACTGTCTGATAGTCGGAGCAATAGATCTCGATGCGGTGCCCGTCCGGATCAAGAATATAGAGGAAGAAGGCATTGGATATGCCGTGCCGACCCGGCCCGCGTTCGATGTTGCTTACATATCCAGTGGTCGCCATCAGATCGCACAAATCGATGATGTTGAGCGGGGTCGGAACCCAGAAGGCAGTGTGATGAAGGCGCGGCCCCAAACCGTTGGTGAAGGCAATGTCATGCACGCCGCCCTTGCGGTGCGTCCACGCAGCCCACAGTTTGCCACTGTCCTCGTCCTCGGTATATTCGGTCACACGGAAGCCAAGCTCATTGTAGAAAGCCACGCTTTCATCAACGGAAGAAGAAAAGCAGTTGAAGTGATCTATGCGCAGCGGCTTCACGCCTTTGTAGAGCTCATATTTCTGATGGATGGGAGCAAGCCGATCCATCTTGAAATAGAACTCGATCGGCATGCCGAAATTGTCGACCGTTGCGAGCGTGCGTCCCTGATAATCTCGCTCGACCCACTCAACAGGATGGCCTTTCTGCTCGAACCAATCATGTGCCTTGTCGAGTTCTTCCTCGGCAAACACCTTGAAGGACAGGCTTTGCACTTCGCTTTTGGGTGCTTTGCTCAAGACAAGGCAGTGATGGCCGCGCTCTTCCAGAGCACGCAGGTAGATTGCATTGTCTGTCTCATCCGTTACCTGCAGGCCGAGAGTATCGACATAGAAGCGGCGGCTGGCACTTAGGTCCTTGACCCCGAAGACGACATGACTAAGGCGCAGTATGTTGAACGGTGGATACAGATTGGGTGCTGGAATTGGCATATTTTCTCTCCCCTAGACACATGTCAGTGTCCCGAATTTTGTTATGAGGCTCTCATTTGCTGGAGCATGTGTTTGACTGTCGATTGGGGCAGGCTTAGCCGCCCCAAAGAGCCCTCGGCCCGGGCTGATTAACCCAATCGAGGCACCTTGTGGTGCTGCCTCGGGAAGGAAACATTGACGGTCTCCATGTAGAAGTCGAAAGACCAGTCTCCACCGTCGCGCCCGATGCCAGACGCTTTGACGCCGCCAAACGGCGATGGCAAATGCCGCACGTTTTCGGAGTTCACCCACATCATGCCGGCGTCAAGATTGTCAGTCATGCGCATGGCGCGATCGAGATCGGCCGTCCAGAGATAGGCGGCGAGGCCATACTGGACATCATTGGCAAGGGCCAAAGCCTCCTCTTCGTCCTTGAAGGGAATGGCCGTTAAAACCGGACCGAAGATCTCTTCCTGTGCAATCGCCATGCTGTTGTTGGCACCGGTGAACAGCGTCGGGCTGACAAAGCAACCGGCGTCACCGACCTTCTGGCCACCAGCGGCAATGACAGCGCCTTCTTCACGCGCCTTGTCAAAATAGGACAATACCTTTTTCTCATGCACCGGGTGAATGAGCGGGCCAACGACGGTTGCCGGATCAAGCGGATGACCGACCTTGATGCTCTTGGCGACGTCAGCCACCTTGGCGGTGAACTCTTCATAGATGCTTTCCTGCACCAAGAGACGCGAGGAAGAGGTGCAGCGCTCGCCATTGAGCGAATAGATCATGAAGGTTGCTGCATTCACTGCGCGCTCAAGATCGGCATCATCAAACACGATCACCGGGTTCTTGCCACCAAGCTCAAAATGGAACCGCTTAAGGGTGTCTGCCCCCTGGCGCATGATGTGAGAACCGGTGCGGCTCTCACCAACAAAGGCAATGGCCTTGATGTCTGGATGCTCGGTCAAGGCTCGGCCGGCGCTGTCGCCAAACCCGTTGACGAGATTGAGCACGCCTTTAGGCAAGCCGGCTTCTTCTGCAATCTCAACAAGAAGCTTGGCCGTCATGGGCGAGAATTCGGCTGGTTTGTGCACCACGGTGCAGCCGGCGGCCAGTGCCGGGGCGATCTTCCAGGTGGACAGCATGAAGGGCGTGTTCCAGGGCGTAATCACTCCGATCGGTCCAATTGGACGACGAGATGTGACATTCATCTGGTTCGGGTTGCGCAGCGCCAGTCCGTCTTCGGCAGAAGGAGCCTGATCGGCAAAGAAACGAAAGTTTGCAGCACCGCGAACAGCAGCCTTCGACATGAAACGCAAGGCCTGCCCCGTATCCATGCACTCGGTGAATGCCACCTCTTCAGCCCGCGCTTCGATGGCTTCGGCCACCTTGATCAAAATGGCCTTGCGGTCCTTGCCGGGCATCTTTGACCAACTGACAAAAGCTTCCTTGGCAGCGGCCACAGCCGCATCAATGTCAGACGCCCCGCCTTTGGCAACCTGTGCCAGCACAGATCCGTCGACGGGCGAAACCGTTTCGAAGCTATCACCTGAGTGCGCGGGGACACTGGCCCCGGCAATATGGTTCATCACACCGGTCTCACGGAATTTCGCAAGATAGCCTTGGGCTTTGGATAGGTTCTCGTCAAGAGCGCTCATAGATCTTCCTTTAATTCTGGCCTGATAGGCGGGCATGAATAGGGGTGTCTTTCCAACTCAGGTCCGGGTTGATGACACGAATTTCGAGGGAGAGCGCGAAATGCGTCGTAGCCAAAGGGTGCGCGAGGGCGCCGCTCACCGCCGCAAAAATTGCATCCCCAGCAGACTTGAGCTGTTCGACCGATCGACCGGACCCAACTGACAAGGTCAATGCAGCAAAATCATTCTCGTTCAACCCGTCACCAACGATGGCGTGGTTTGCCTTGAAGGCACGAACACGAACGCCAGCAGTGGGAAAGATCCCTGTTTTGAGCATCGCCTGATAGGCCGCTTGACACAGCTCCGCCATGTCAGCACGGTTTTCCAGCCCCGCTGAATATTCAATCCTTAGGTGTGGCACGATTTCCTCCCAGATATTTACTTAACATGTTAAATTTTTGTGGTATTGTCAATCGGGCCACTATTCAATTTTAGTCTAGTGTTACAAAGTCTGATAATTTGCGCTCTTGCTTTGATTTCTGAATATTTCTAGACAGCAGAAGCAATCACACCGAAGGAGTTTGGGGAGATGCCAAAACAACCGTCCCGCGAAGGTCTGGAACTAAGCCAGACTCAAAGAACGTTGCCAATCGCCCTCTTGAGAGCTCGTGAAGCGGTGATGGATTATTTCAGACCTTTGCTCGCGGAACATGATGTCACGGAGCAGCAATGGCGCGTGATGCGCGTGCTGGATGAGGAGGGAACTGTGGACGCCAGTTTTCTGGCTCGGCAAGCTTGCATTCTTGCCCCTTCCCTCACGCGCATTATGCGTACGCTGGAGGCTCGAGGCTTTGTGGAAATCAACCGGGATACCGCGGATGGCAGACGCACATTGGTGAGCCTTAGCAAGGAAGGCGGTCAATTCATCCGAAAGTTGGCTCCAGCAAGTGCTGAGATTTATCAAGACATTGAAAGCAAGATTGGATCCGAAAGAATGAGAACCCTGCTCGATGAGATCGAAATCCTGCTCGAATCCCTCAGTTCGGAATCGTGACCAGTTAGGAGGCAGCCTTGTTCCTGTGATTGTCTCCGTCACACCAAAAAGCTGGCGAAACGCCTATTCGTATTCATCAGACAATTCAGCAGCAAATTTGTAAAAACCAATAATCGAGCAGCCCGGTTCTCTCGTCACGGCAATGAGACCGGCAACTTCATCCGGTTACAGCTCTTGGCACCGCATGCAACTGCCACCAAGCTCTGGACTCAGACACCGGATCCCATGCTGACACAAAGGTCTTTCATAGCAACGTCTCCATTGCTTGGTTGTGAAGATATGATGGGGTTATTCGTTCTTTACCAGCTCAACAAGAGCGAAAGATACGGGTCTGACATTCGCCGTAAATTAAACCAAAGTCGGCTTTGAGCTGCGCTTTCCGGTCGCTCTTTGTTGCGACCGCGGATACACTTTCATTTCAAGAGTCCCGAACAGGATCGGCCCCGTCATTTGTAGCCCAATGCACGAACTCACGCTTTGCGGATGGTGTGGATGGCTCCTGCACTATCTGCGTTTAGATGCGTCATACTGCAGTTGTCTGCTTTTGGGTGTTCGCGGCAAGAATGGTGGCCTACAAAGATCCATGCAAAGCGCAGTGCTAGAGTTTGTCTATTATGAGGCAGTAGATGTTTGAATTGTCAGCGGCTAACATTGAGCAGGGTTATAAGAAGTCCGGCAATCAATTGGGATGGCGCTTTTTATCTTGCCCTGCTACCAATCTTACTGGAGCGAAAGTTGCTTTTGTCGGGTTGAATCCAGCCGGTAATGTACCCGAAGATCGAGACGGGTTTGCAATGCCCGAAGGCAAAAGCGCCTACCGAGACGAAAGCTGGGGTGGCAAGGCTCCTGGTCAGTCTGTCTTGCAACAGCAGGTACTGGCGTTATTCGACCGTCTTAAACAGCGGCCTGAAGATGTACTCTCTGGGCAGTTCATCCCGTTTCGATCACCGAGGTTAAACCAGTTGAATAACCTCCAGTACAGCTTGAAATTCGGCGAAGAACTCTGGGCACAAGTGTTTGCTACCGCAAAACCGAAACTCGTTGTAACATTGGGATTTGATACGCTCCCCTACATGCAACGGATTTTGGGTGTAGACCAAATAGAAAAAGTACCTGTCAACTGGGGAAACTACTGCGCCCGTCGAGGACGGTTTAGTAGTGGTTTGCTCATTGCAATGCCTCACCTTTCAACATTCAAGATTATGAAGCGGAAGAAAAGCACTCCGGCCTTGGATGCACTTTTTGATGGAGTGCTTGATGACTGAGGATAGAACTATGTAAGGGCTTTTTTTATTGGCTGACGGAAAACAGAAAAATTTGAAACATCATTTTCAAAGTTCACTTGGCAAATCATTCTATATGCCTGACATAATTTTTGTGGAGAGCGGGAATTCATATATATCGCAGCATCTGTCGCTTCGGGCTCAAACCAGTCATTTAAAATGTCGAGCATAATCGCTCAGTTCTGATCTTCGGGCAGGGTTGGCAGGGGGAGGCAGTCGATGCCGTCTTCGACGAGGGATTTCACATCATCAATGGTTGCTTCGCCATAGATGCCGCGTTTTTCGCTCTCCTCAAAATGCATCTTGCGCGCTTCTTCGGCAAATTTGTCGCCGACATAATCGGCATTGTTCACCACATGATCGCGATAGGCGCGCAGCATGGCCTGCAGCTGGCGAGGGTCCGGCGCATTGTCCCTGAGGGCGACGGGCTGGCTGTCGCTGCCCGCCTGACTCTGACCTTCGGATACGCTTTCGGCTGCGGCGTCATGCGCCATGACATCCTGACTGCGCGTCCCACTCACCCGGGGCGTCATGAGTGACTTCGAAATCCGGGTTGATCCACACACCGGGCATTCCAGATGCCCATCACGGGTCTGTGCCTCGCAATCTTCACCATTGCGAAACCAGCCTTCGAATTGATGATCAGAATCGCAGCGCAGCGAATATTTAATCAAGTCAGTCCCCTGATATACTCAATATGATGAATGGAAAAACACACCGTTCAATCACCCAACGCGTCGGCACCAAAAGGTCCAACTGCGTTTGGCAGGCGCTCTATGACGGCCCGTTCAATATAGAGCATGATCGTTAAATTTCAAAAGCCTTGTCGTGTTTGAGCGAAGGAACCGCCCCTCGGCTCTCAGCAACAAGCCCCATGTTGATGTCGGCCGCGATGAAACAGGGTTCATCCTCCGCTTCTGCCAGAATGCGTCCCCATGGATCGATGATCAGCGAATGGCCATAGGTCTTGCGGCCATTCTCGTGCTCACCGCCCTGCGCTGCGGCGAACACGAATGCGCCGTGCTCAATCGCCCGCGATCGTAACAGCACATGCCAATGTGCCTCTCCCGTGCGTTTGGTGAAGGCGGAAGGGACGGCCAGAAGAGTGGCGTTCTTTTGCTGGCAAAGGGCGCGGTAGAGATAGGGGAACCGCAGATCGTAGCAGATCGTCATCCCCAGGGTGCCCCATGGCAGGGTTGCTGCCACCGCTTTGGTGCCAGCCTGAAAGCTGGCAGATTCGCGATAGCTCTCACCATTTTCAAGATCGACATCGAACATGTGGATCTTGTCGTAGCGGGCGGCAATCTCTCCGGCCGGCGCGATCAGCAGGCTTCGGTTTGCCGCCTTGTCTCCCTCGTGGGTGGACACAACAAAAGACATTGAGCCGATATGCAGCCAGATGCCAAGCTCCTTGGCAAGCGCCTGCACGCGCTTTACGCCCTCATCGCCAGTCTCGTCCCCGATCGCGGCCATCAGGGCCTTGCGATTCATTTCCATCGTCGCGGTCTGCTCGGGGGTCTGAACATAATCCGCCCCATCGCGTGCTGCATCGCGGATCAACCGTTCGGCTTCATCGAGGTTGGCACCCCGTTCGCGTCCAGAGCGAAGCTGGACGCAGGCGGCGCGGAAGGATGAGGAGTTGGCGGCGGTCATGGGATCAGCTCGCCAACATTTCGTCGAGCTTGCCTTGCTTGTCGAGGGCGAACAGGTCATCGCAGCCACCGACATGGGTTTCGTCAATGAAGATCTGCGGGAAGGTGCGGCGACCGGACTTTGCGATCATCTCCTGCTTGAGATCAAAATCAAAGGTCGCGTCGAACTCGCGAAACGCCACGCCCTTGTCGCCAAGCAGCTTTTTCGCAGCCGTACAGAAGCCACACATCTTTCGGGTATACATCACAACATCAGCCATCAGGCATCTCCAAATCCGCCGCCGGCAAAGGGTCATTGATGACCAGAACGCGGCACTCTTGTTTGCAAAAGTGAAAAGGTTTCCACTGGTTATATGGTCATTTTGCTCCGATCGACAACCCGAGCAAATGTGATAATGCCAATTTCCTGTGCCTCCGCCCGGCGCAAAACCCGTACGCAGGCATCAAGGGTTGCCCCGGTGGTCCAAACGTCATCCACCAGCACAATCGTTCGCCCTGTAAGCGATAAGCGGTCGGAAAGATTGAGTCTGAAGGCCCCATCGACATTGCTTCTGCGGTCCGCTTCGCTCAGGCCGACCTGTTGCCGTGTGCGCCGAACGCGGAGCAGCAGATCTGGCTTGAAGACAGCCCCGCTCTCGCGCGCAATGACGCGGGCCAAAAGAGCCGCCTGATTGAACCGTCGCCGCCACAATCGGCCGCGATGCAGGGGCACCGGCACGATCCAGCTCTCCGGATCCGTCAGACAGTCGGCCCCTGCCCGCACCATCCACCGCCCCATCACGTCAGCCAGATCCGTGCGATCATAATATTTGAGCTGATGCACCAATCGGCGGGCCGTGTCGTCAAACGCCGCAACAGATCGCGCCCGATCGAAGAGCGGCGGCTCGGCTACAATGTCGGGATGCACCATGTCCGGCCCCAGATCATAGGAAAATGGCAAACCGGATACAGAGCAATAGGGACGATCAATCCACTCCATGCCGGACCAGCATGTGCCGCACAAATGATTGGCTTCGCTAATGATCTTGCCGCAAGCGGCACAGCGCGGCGGGATAATGAGATCGAGACCGGCCCGGGCCAGCTTTTTCCAACCGGACGGGCCAGCCGAGGTGACGGCTTTGCCATCAGGCAGAGAATCCGGTGCAGTTCGTCGCGAAAAGCGCATATTGACTTGCATCCCCCGATGCGATTAGCACTCGTTGAAGCTCCACAGTGCCGCAAGCGCAGGACACGATCAACCAAAACCGGACCATTGCCATGTCATCCATACCGCATCTGTTCGACAGTCGGCTGATTGCCCAGCGGCGGCTGCGTGCATTCGATCGTCACGGTCGGGACGGCGAATTCCTGCTCACTGAGGCGATTCAGGACATGCTGGACAGGCTGTCGATCGTGCTTCGCAGCTTCCCACGCTGTGCCGAAGTTGGGGGGCATACAGGCCTGTTGGCGCAAGCCCTCAGCGCGCGGGAGGGGACAGAGACGGTCGTCCGGCTCGAGCAGGATCCCTCTTTTCTGTTTGGCCATCCGAATGGCGTTGTCTTTGATGGTGAGACATTGCCTCTCAAGCAGCAAAGCTTCGATCTCGTCACCTCGCCGCTTTTCCTGCACTGGGTCAATGATCTGCCCGGCTGTCTCATCCAGATACGGCAAAGCCTGGTTCCAGATGGGCTGTTTCTGGCTTCGCTTCTGGGGCGGAAAACGCTTTCAGAGTTGAGATCTGCTTTCCTTCAGGCCGATAGCGACGTGACGGGCGGAGCAAGCCCGCGCGTGGCTCCCCTGCCCGATCTCAGGGACATGGGGGGATTATTGCAGCGGGCCGGTTTCGCGCTACCTGTTGTGGATCAGGATACGCTCACCGTTCGTTATGATTCCATGTTCGATCTGATCAAGGATCTGAGACGGATGGGCGCAACCAACGCGCTCGTTGACCGCCCCAGAGGGGGGCTGCGGCGCGATGTTCTGATGCGTGCTGCCGAGATCTATCAACGGGACTTCTCTGATCCTGACGGGCGGGTGCGTGCCACGTTCCAGATCCTGTCCCTTTCCGGCTGGGCACCGCATGAAAGCCAGCAGAAACCGCTCACCCCGGGCAGCGCAAAGGCCTCTTTGGCGCATGCGTTGGGAGATAAGTCGACGATCATGAACAAGTAGGGCATGAATAAATAGGGATGGACGAGAAGAGGCAGATCAGCTGAGATAAGACTAGCTGAGACCGGCGGCTTCACGCACGCCGTCGCGAATTTCGCTGAACAGGTCAGCAAGGTCAGAGACCAAGCCGGTCATCGCCGTCACCATACCCAACCCGATCAGGCCGACGATCAGGCCATACTCAAGTGCGGTAGCCCCGCTGTCGTCTTGCAAAAATGCTCGCAAAGCCTGTCGCATCGTCTGACCCCAAAACCGTTTTGCCCAGCCTCAATGTTCGCAAACATCAGGGCAAAGCCGTGCACCTTGAGCCGAATATCAACGCAATTGATTAAAAAAACGCTCAAACCATTAAACCAACCGAAAAATTCGGTCTCATATATGAACGGCAGGTTAACGGTGCCCGGTTACGCGCCCAATTGCTCTCTAGATGTTTGATCCCATGCTTTGATGGTGCACCTTTCTCATTTGAATGGAGGGAAGCACTATGGGCCAAGTTCTACACGGCAGCGCCACGACGACAGAGGCAGTCCGTCGAGCAATACAAAATAGTCAAGAGAGCCTGAGAGTGCTTTCCAAGCGATACGGCATCAATCAGAAAACGGTCGTCAAGTGGAAGACGCGCACCTCACAAGCGGACTTAAGAACCGGACCGAAGGAGCCACGTTCGACTGTGCTTTCGCGGCAAGAAGAAGCGACCATTGTCGCCTTCCGCAGGCATACCTTGTTGCCTCTCGACGACTGCCTTTATGCACTCCAGCCGACAATCCCGCATCTGACGCGCTCTTCACTGCACAGATGCCTGCAACGACACGGAGTTTCGCGACTACCGAGTGTCGAAGGCGACAAGCAGCCAAAGAAGCGTTTCAAGAGCTATCCGATCGGCTATTTCCATATCGATATTGCCCAGGTACAGACAGCTGAAGGCAAGCTCTATCTCTTTGTGGCTATTGACCGGACTTCCAAGTATGCCTTCGTTGAACTCTATACCAAGGCAGGAAAGATGAATGCTGCACAGTTCCTGCGCAATCTGGTCGCCACTGTGCCCTATACCATCCATACTGTTCTGACCGACAATGGCATCCAGTTCACCAATCGGTCTCGCGATCTCCATGAGTTCCAGCACATCTTTGACCGGGTCTGCACTGGAAACGGCATTGAACACCGCCTGACAAAAGTGAAGCACCCATGGACCAACGGTCAGGTCGAGAGGATGAACCGGACTATTAAGGATGCCACCGTCAAACGGTTCCATTACGACGATCACGAGCAACTCCAGAAGCATCTGGCTGTTTTCATAGATGCCTACAACTTCGCTAGACGATTGAAGACGCTAAGGGGCCTGACCCCATACGAATTTATCTGCAAAAAGTGGACAGAGGATCCGGAAAGATTCAAAATGAATCCGATCCATCAAATCCCGGGACCGAACATCTAGACGCCAAGCAGATCGATGAGCGGCGGGATCAGGGGCAGATCAGCCGGCGGCATGGGATAGTCGCGCAAGGCTCCCGGACGCACCCACTTGAGCGCCTGCCCTTCCCTTGAGGCGGGGACTCCTTCCCATTTGCGGCAGATGTAGAGCGGCATCAGAAGGTGGAAATCATCATAGCCATGGCTGGCAAAGGTCAGCGGTGCAAGACAGCTTTCCTTGGTCCGGATCCCCAGCTCTTCTTCAAGCTCGCGGATCAGGCCGACCTCGGGTCGCTCTCCGGCTTCCAGCTTGCCTCCGGGAAACTCCCACAGACCTGCAAGATTCTTGCCCTCCGGGCGCTGGGCCAGCAGGATGCGGTTGTCCGCATCCACGAGGGCAACGGCAACGACGAGAAGAAGTCTGATGTCACCTGATGCGGATTGCGTCATCACTCTTTCTTTCCAAGCTTCGGGCTTTCCAAACTTCGGGCTTTCCAAGCTTCGGTTTTTTCAAGCGTCCGGCAATCAACTGCGGTAATCGCCATTGATGGAGATATACCCATGGGTGAGATCACAACTCCAGACCGTTGCGGTGCCATCCCCCATGCTCAGGTCCACGGTGATCTCGATTTCCGGGTTTTTCATGTAGGCACTCGCGGCCGCTTCGGAATAGTCGGGATCACGCTGCCCGTTGACCGCAAGACGCATCGGGCCGAACCAAATGGACAGCCTGTCCCGGTCGGCGGCTTCACCCGCCTTGCCCACCGCCATGACAACGCGGCCCCAGTTGGCGTCTTCGCCAGCTGCTGCGGTCTTGACCAGAGGACTGTTGGCAATGGACAGGGCGATCCGCTTTGCAGCCGCATCATTGGCCGCACCATTGACAGTAATGGACAGGAACTTGCTCAGTCCCTCGCCATCCTTGACGACCATCTGTGCGAGATCCTTGAGCAGCGCAGCCAGCGCTTCGGAGAACAGGGACAGTTGCGGATCCGTGATGCGGGAAATCTCAGGACAGCCGCGTTTGCTGGCCGCTCCAGATGCAAACACCATCAAGGTGTCCGATGTCGACGTGTCGCTATCGACCGTGATCGCATTGAAGGAGGTCTCGACATGGGTGGACAGCATATGCTGCAGCATTCCCGGCGCGATTGGCGCGTCGGTGAAGACAAAACTGAGCATGGTTGCCATATCCGGCGCAATCATGCCCGAGCCCTTGGCAATGCCGCATAGGGTTACATCGATGCCGTCGATATCGACGGTCGCTGTGGCCATCTTGGGGAAGGTGTCCGTCGTCATGATGGCCCGCGCCGCATCCAGATAGGAGGCGTCGGTCTTGGTCTCATCAAAAAGCGCGTCGAAATGAGCAACAATGGGGGCCGGATCAAGCGGCTCGCCAATCACGCCGGTGGAGGCGAGAAAGATTTCCGACGATTGCACGCCAAGTGCCTTGGCTGCCGCATCCGCCGTGGCAAGCGTCGTGGCATCGCCAGCAGAACCGGTGAAGGCGTTGGCATTGGAGGCATTGATGACCAGCGCGCGGGCTGAGCCATTGCCCGCATGGCGCTTGCACCAGTCAACCGGCGCAGACGGGCATTTGGATTTGGTGAAAACCCCGGCAACACTGGTTCCCTCGTCCATGGAGACGACCAGAAGATCGTCGCGCCCCTTGTACTTTACACCGGTCGCGGCGACGCCAAGCCGAAAGCCGTCGATTGACTCCAGTTCAGGATAGTCATCTGGCGCAAAGGGAGAGGGTTTGAGATCCATTTTGGGTGTCCTTCAAAATTCAAAAGGAGAGAAACGTCGCCCCACCGGCTCGATTGATCCGGTGAACGGTTTCTCTCCTTATACCGCTACGGTCGTAAATTCCAGCGTCTTTTTGAAGGAAATACAACCGTACTTGTCGCCGTTACTTCACCGGCTCAACCTTTGCTTTGGCTTTCAGCTCGGCAAGCTTTTCGGCAAACATTTTCTGGGCAAGCACGGTGCGCAGCTGATCCCGAACCTGATCGAAGCTGGGCTTTGGCTGCTCGCGCTTGTCTTCAGCCAAAATAACGTGCCAGCCAAACTGGGTCTTGACCGGTTCCTTGGTGTAGGCACCCTTTTCAAGCGCAAAGGCAGCAGCCTCAAACGGCGGAACCATTTGGCCCTGACCGAAAAAGCCAAGATCACCGCCGTTGGTGGCCGATGGGCCGGTGGATTTCTCTTTCGCCAGTTCGACGAAATCCTTGCCCTCATCGAGTTCCTTGATCACGTCCTTGGCTGCGTCTTCATCCTCAAGGAGGATGTGCCGTGCCTTGACCTGCATGCGGACCGGAGCTGAACCGATCTCGGCGTCATAGGCTTCTTTCAGCTTTTCATCGGTGATGGCTTCGTCGATGTTGGAGCGGAAAAACTCATTCTGCAGCGCACGAAGCCGCAAGAAATCCATCTGTTTCTTGAAACGATCATTCTCATCAAGGCCCTGCTTTTCGGCTTCTTCAGCCACAAGCTTGAGGTCGATGAGGAAACTGAGCATACGCTGCTGCTTCTGCTCGGGAGGCAGCTTACCAAGGCGCGCACCGATTTCATCTTCGATGAAAGCCATTTCGCTGCTGGTGACGTCCTCACCGTTCACGGTGGCAAGAACTGTCTCTTTCTTGGTGTCCTGGGCGTGAACCGCACCGGCTGCACCGAGCACCAGAAGAGACGTCATGGCGGCCATAGCAGACCGGGTAATAATGGTTCGAACCATCTGTATCTTTCCTATGTTTGTTCACTTCGGAACGAAAATCGCATAAAAACTGCCCTCACAGGTGACCTACCTGCGATACTTGGCGTTGACAAGGCATTGACCCAATCTTATCTCTCTGCCGAGTTGTTTGTTACCAAATGGGCACATGGCCTGTTGACAGCCACCATTCATTTCGGGACTGGCACAACCTGTTCAGCTAGTCTTGCCGCAATTGCGTTACAAATATGACGGTCACAATTTTCTTGTGGCGGCAGTAAAGAGGAAGGATCCGGTCAATGGTCGGTCTTGGAGCCATCGCTCGCAAAGTTTTCGGTACGGCAAATGATCGCCGTATCAAGGGATATCACCCGACAGTCGCAGCGATCAATGCACTGGAGGATGAGGTTTCCAAGCTCTCCGATGAAGACTTGCGCAACAAGACCGCCGAGTTTCGCCAGCAGTTGGCAGACGGAACAAAACTTCAGGATCTTCTGGTCCCGGCCTTTGCTACAGTGCGCGAAGCTGCAAAGCGGTCTCTTGGACAGCGCCATTACGATGTGCAGTTGATCGGCGGCATGGTGCTCAATGATGGCGCCATCGCGGAAATGCGTACCGGTGAGGGTAAAACCCTCGTGGCGACGCTGGCTGCCTATCTCAATGCCCTTGAAGGCAAGGGCGTGCATGTGGTCACGGTCAACGACTATCTGGCCAAACGCGATGCCGAATGGATGGGGCAGGTCTACAAATTCCTTGGCATGACCACCGGTGTCATCATTCACGGCATCGAAGATGGTGACCGCAAGGCCGCTTATGACGCAGACATCACCTACGGGACCAACAACGAATTCGGCTTTGACTATCTGCGCGACAACATGAAATACGAGCTCGACCATATGGTTCAGCGCGGACACAATTTCGCGATTGTCGATGAGGTCGACTCGATTCTCGTCGATGAAGCGCGGACCCCGCTGATCATTTCCGGTCCGCTGGATGACAAGTCCGAACTCTACACCAAGATTGATGCCTTCATCCCGAGCCTGTCGGCAGAGCATTACGAGATCGACGAAAAAGCCAAGTCCTCAACCTTTACCGAAGACGGCACCGAGTTCATTGAGCAGATTCTCAAGGAAGCAGGCATGTTGCAGGGCGAAACGCTTTACGACATCGAGAATGTGACCATCGTTCATCATCTCAATCAGGCCCTGCGCGCCCACAAGCTTTTTGCCCGCGACAAGGATTACATCGTCAAGAACGATCAGGTCGTGATCATCGATGAGTTCACTGGCCGCATGATGGAAGGGCGTCGCTATTCCGAAGGTTTGCATCAGGCGCTCGAGGCCAAGGAGCGCGTGTCGATCCAGCCGGAAAACCAGACCCTTGCCTCCGTCACCTTCCAGAACTACTTCCGTCTCTACAACAAGCTTTCGGGCATGACCGGTACGGCGCTGACCGAAGCGGAAGAACTGGCAGACATCTACAATCTCGAAGTGCTCGACGTTCCGACCAACCTGCCGGTCCAGCGCGTCGATGATGATGACGAAGTCTATCGCACCACCCGAGAAAAGGATGACGCCCTTGTCACCCTGATCAAGGAATGTTCCGAGAGTGGCCAGCCCATGCTGGTTGGCACAACCTCCATCGAACGCTCAGAGGAGCTGAGCGCCAAGCTCAAGAAGGCAAAGGTCGAGCATCAGGTCCTGAACGCCCGCTTCCACGAACAGGAAGCCGTTATCATTGCGCAGGCAGGTGCGCCCGGAGCTGTCACCATTGCCACGAACATGGCCGGTCGCGGCACCGATATCCAGCTTGGCGGCAACCTCGACATGCGCATTTCTCAGGAAGTGCCCGCGGAGCTGGAAGGCGAGGCCCGCACCAAGATGATCGATGAAATCAAGGCCGACATCGAAGCCAAGAAGCAAGTTGCCATCAAGGCGGGCGGTCTGTTCGTGATTGGCACCGAGCGCCACGAAAGCCGTCGCATCGACAACCAGTTGCGCGGTCGTTCCGGTCGTCAGGGTGACCCGGGACGCTCCAAATTCTTCCTCTCGCTCGAAGATGACCTGATGCGCATCTTCGGCTCCGAGCGCATGGACGGCATGCTGACCAAGCTCGGCCTGAAGGAAGGCGAAGCCATTATCCATCCGTGGATCAACAAGGCTCTAGAAAAAGCACAGAAAAAGGTTGAGGCACGCAACTTCGACATTCGTAAGAACCTGCTGAAATTTGATGACGTCATGAACGATCAGCGAAAGGTCATTTTCGACCAGCGCATCGATCTGATGAAGGATGCCAGCGTTGTTGAAACCGTTTTGGACATGCGTCACGAGGTCATCGAGGACATCGTCGCCAAGCACATCCCGCCCAAGGCCTATGCCGAGCAGTGGGACGTTGAAGGTCTGCATGACGAAGTGCAGGAAATTCTCAATCTCGACGTGCCGGTCAAGGACTGGGCCGCAGAGGAAGGCATCGCCGACGAGGAAATCCTCGACCGGTTGAAAAAGGCTGCTGACGAGGCATCCGCCGCCAAGACCGCCAATTTCACCCCTGACCTGATGCGTCAGGTGGAAAAATCGATTCTGTTGCAGATCCTCGATCATCTGTGGCGAGAGCATCTGGTGGCGCTTGATCACCTGCGCAACGTCATCGGCTATCGTGGCTACGGGCAGCGTGATCCGCTGCAGGAATACAAGACCGAGAGTTTTGAGCTTTTCCAGGCCCTGCTTGTCAATCTCAGACGGATGGTCACCCAGCAGCTTGCCCATGTGCAATTGCGTCAGGAAGAACCGAACCCGTTCGAGCGCCCCGAAATGCCTGAAATGCACGAGCAGCGCATTGACCCGGACACAGGCGAGAATGTCGCATCGGGCGATGCTGCAGACGGACAGGACGGCGCCTTTGGCAAAGTGCCGCGCAACGCCCCCTGCCCTTGCGGCTCTGGCAAGAAATACAAACATTGCCACGGCAAACTGAGCTAAGCTTAGTCCTTGATCCAGATTGCAGCCTCGGTCGGCACAGCCCGACCGGGGCTTTTTTGCATCGATTGGAGCAGGACCGACCGACTTTATCCCGTCACGGCTTCTTACGCGCGGACCTGCCAGATGCCTTGGACAGACAGACATAAATCGCCAATAAAGCGTCGGCTCACTCCACAGGGACAAGCCTATTGTCGATCTCCTTATCCTCGCATGGGCAGTATAGACTTGAGGCATGGACAGGAAAGCGCTGGACACATTTCAGCACCTTGGCAAACGGGATACCAAGCACCATGATCAAAGTGATCGCCTTCGATGCCGATGACACGCTTTGGGAAAATGAGCAATTCTACCGCCTGACAGAGAACGAGTTTCATCGTCTGTTGTCCGACCACGCCGAGAGCGATCATCTCGAAGAAAAACTGCTGGCAGCCGAAAAACGAAATCTTGAGCTATATGGCTATGGCATCAAGGGCTTCATGCTGTCGATGATTGAAACGGCGCTTGAGGTCACCAGAGGGGATATCTCCACACAATCCATCGGCGCAATCCTTGCTATAGGCAAGAGCCTCCTGGCCCATCCCATCGAGTTGATACCCGGTGCCGAGCAGACCCTTGATGCCCTCGCCGAGGACTATCAATTGTGGCTGATCACCAAGGGCGACCTGTTTGATCAGGAGCGCAAGATTGCGCAGTCAGGTCTTGCAGAAAAGTTCGACACCATCGAAATTCTGGCGGAAAAATCCACTCACGCCTACGAGCGCATTTTCTCGCAACACAGCGTCTGCGCGGACGAAATCCTGATGGTAGGGAACTCGCTGAAGTCGGACATCACTCCGGTGCTGGAGGTTGGTGGCTGGGCGGTCTTCGTCCCGCACGATCTGACATGGGCGCATGAGCATGTTGACGAGCCGATTGCTCACCCGCGCTATCGCCGGATTGCCGCCCTTGCCGAATTGCCCGCTCTTGTTGAGACGCTGACACCCTGATGCTCTGGATGCATCAGGTCCGATCAAGATAGGCCGAAAGCCCGCGGCGCTGACCACCCTGATCGTCAAAGTTGGCCAGATCCAGCCAAGCCTCGAAGCCAGCTTTCAACTCCGGCCATTCCTTGTCGATGATTGAGTACCATGCCGTATCCCGGCTCTTGCCCTTGATGACCATGTGCTGGCGAAACAGACCCTCATAGGTAAAGCCGAAACGCTCGGCAGCCCGTTTGGATGGCGTGTTGTCATTGTGACACTTCCACTCAAAGCGACGATACCCCAGATCCTCGAAGACATGCTTCATGAAGAGGTAGACCGCCTCGGTTGCCCCTTGTCTGCGCGCGATGCGCGGCCCCCAATAGATCGCGCCAATCTCGATGCCCCCGTTGTTGACATCAATGCGCATCAACGACTGGCGCCCGGCAACCTGGCCACTTTCCAAGTCAATCACCGCATAGGGCAAGCAGTCACGCCGCGCGGCTTCCCGCCGCGTCCACTCGATGAATGACGCTTCGTCCGAGGGCGGGCCTTCGAACAGCCACCTGAACTTTTCTTCCTTGTCCGTCACATTGGACGCAGCAAACAGCTCGGCGCCATGTCGGTCTGCATCCAGCGGTTCAAGGCGAACATAGCGCCCCGCCAGCACCGTGTTGGGAGGCCAGTCGCGGGCGGACCATTGGCTCAAATCCTGATCAGTCAAAATCGAAATACCTTTTATTGTTTCTTGTTTATTGGTTGGACAGGTCACGAGACCAAAGCAGAGCGGTCAATAGCGCTCGATCTGCTGCGCACCGTCGGCAATGTCATAATAATCCCCCTTGTCCTTCACGAAAATATGCTTGCTGACATGAAGGTTGGTTGGCAGGTCAAGGCACCCAGCCGCAATGCCGATGCCATCTTCGTCATTCATCCGGTAGAACAGCGAAGACCCGCAATGGCCACAAAAGCCGCGCTTGGCCCAATCAGAGGATTCATACCAGCGCAAGCCTTCATCTGCGGTAAAGCGCAAGCTGTCAAACGGGGCATGCGTCGACGCCCAGAGATGACCACTGGTCCGTCTGCACTGGCTGCAATGACAAATCGTGACGCTCTCCCTTACGGCATCAACCTCGAACTGCACATGCCCACAGTCACAGCGCCCCTTTATCATCGAACCAGCCCTCCTTTATACGGAATTTGTTATTTGGCCAATTTAGCAACACAGAATGCTTCGAGACAAGATCGATCTCACAGGCCAAGCGAAACCGGATTGGCAAGACGGGACTGGTCAGCGGCGCGGCGCATGGATACAGTACCGGGAATTGCCCTCGTTGAAAAAGTTGTATTTATGACCGCCCCAACACTCACCTTCGACCAGATTTCCCTTTTCTGCCTGTTTGGCCTCGTCTTTGCCATGCTGCTGTGGGGGCGTGTCCGTTATGATCTCGTCGCCTTTGGCGCTCTGGTGATCGCGCTGTTGCTGGGCCTTGTCCCAAAGGAAGAGGCTTTTTCGGGTTTTGGCCATCCGGCAACCATGATCGTGGCGTTGGTTTTGGTGGTCTCGCGCGGACTGGTGCTCTCCGGTGCCGTTGACAGAATCACGACGCTGGTGGTCGATGCTGACCGTTCACTGCAGAGCCACGTCTCCATCATCGGAGCAATTGGCGGCCTTCTCAGCGCGATCATGAACAATGTCGCGGCTCTGGCGCTCCTCATGCCGGTTGACATTCAGGCTTCGCAAAAGTCCGGCCGCAGCCCATCACTCACCCTCATGCCCCTCGCCTTCTGCACCATTCTGGGCGGCATGATCACGTTGATCGGCACACCGCCCAATATCATCATCGCCTCCTTCCGTGGTGAACAGCTGGGAGAGCCGTTCTCGATGTTCGACTTTGCCCCCGTGGGACTGGTTGCAGCCGTTATCGGCACGCTGTTCGTTGCCCTTGTCGGCTGGCGTCTGATACCCGGAGCGTCGGCCAGACGCGACGAAACCCAGGAACTGTTCGAAATCGGCAAATATATCGCCGAGGTGGTCGTCACAGAGGACAGCGAAGCTCTGGGCCAATTTGTAAAGGATCTGGATGCGGCGACCGAAGAGCATGACGTTGCCGTTCTAGGGGTCATCCGTAATGGCCGCCGTCTCGCCGGCAGCAGCCGCAATATCGAGCTGAAGGCCAAGGATATTCTGGTGCTCGAAGCTGGGCCTGAGCAGATCGACAAATTCGTCGGCTCTCTCAGTCTTGGCTATGAGCGCAAGCCGTCGGAAGCGCCCGCAGCGGCAAACGGTATGGAACTCATGGAATGTGTCGTGCCAGCCGATGCCCGGATTGTTGATCGCTCATCGATGTCTTTGCGCCTGCTCTCGCGGCGCAATGTGACCCTGCTTGGCATCTCCCGCCAGGGCCGCCGTGTCTATCATCGGGTGCGCAAGGAACAGATCCAGCCTGGTGACGTCCTGCTCCTGCTCGGCCCATCCGGAGCGCTGGCCGATACGGTTCGGTGGTTGGGCTGCCTGCCGCTGGCCAATCGTGGCCTGTCTCTCACCCAGCATGGCCGCGCGGGTCTTGCTGTGGGGCTCTTTGCCGCCGCAATCCTTGCTGCCAGCTTTGGCTTCGTGTATCTGCCTGTGGCCCTTGCAGCGGTTGTCGTGCTCTATGCCCTGCTCAAGATCGTGCCCATCCGGGAGCTCTATGACACCATCGAATGGCCGGTCGTCGTGCTGTTGGGATCAATGATCCCCTTGGGGTCAGCCCTTGAGAACTCAGGCGGCACCAGTCTCATTGCCGGGTCCATCGTGTCCCTGACCGACGGATTTGCCCCCGCGATCATTCTCACCATTCTGATGGTTGTCACCATGACCCTGTCGGATGTTCTCAACAACACAGCCACCGCGGTCGTTGCCGCTCCCATTGCCATGGAAATCGCGTCCCGATTGAACGTCAATCCCGACCCTTTCCTGATGGCCGTCGCGGTTGCCGCCTCTTGCGCCTTCCTCACCCCCATTGGGCATAAGAACAACACGCTGATCATGGGCCCCGGTGGCTATAAATTCGGCGATTATTGGCGCATGGGACTGCCGCTCGAAATCCTCATTATCGCAGTTTCTGTCCCGGCCATTCTAGTCTTCTGGCCGCTTTGAACGCTTGCTGTGCCCAAGGCTCCGGTATGTTGTGCAGGCCATAATCTTTGGAAAAGGCCAATGGGCGTTGGCATTCCTTTGGCATTCCCGTCCGATGCACCTGCACCGCGCGCGAACCGATATGCACAAAGGCTTAAAATTCGTCCGCTTTTCGATTGCACCGGCTCGTTGCATCAGCTAAGAAAGCCGGCATATCCCGCGCGTGTTGTTTCTCGGTCACACACGGTGAAGCCACTTGTCACCCTTGGCGACACGGCTCACTCTCGATGACACCGGAACCCGAACGCGTCAGGCACCCGTAGCTCAGCTGGATAGAGCGCTGCCCTCCGAAGGCAGAGGCCGCAGGTTCGAATCCTGCCGGGTGCACCAAATTTCCTCAACAAATACAGAATCTTAAAAAAGAGAACTCTGGAGCACCTCGATTGCGCCCATGATATGGCCCATGAAATCGCCGGTACAACGCGCTATTTCCTGGGCTTCTTGTTATTCCCTTCCATTGCACTGACAGCCGAATCCTGAAAATCAGGATGGTGATGGAGGTAGGTTTCCTCGATTGTCCGGATAGAGGTGGCAAAAAAGCTTGCTGCATCGGCAGGCGTTGCGCGGTTCCGCATAGCCCATGTGATGGCCGTATGTTTCAAGGTGTGCCGATTGACATCCGTGATCGCTGCATCACGGCAAATCCGCTCCCAGCCTGTCTTGATGTCCTTGACCTTCTCACCGCGATAGGTAATCACACAGATCGGATTGTTCTTGCGCCAAAGTCGAGCGTGCAAGAGAATCTGTCTTGGCAAGCGGGCCGGCGTGCGTTCTTTGTCGGTTTGCCGTTCCTTCGCGCCAGCACGATAAAGAATTCCGTTTTCGATATCGATATGACCCGCAAAGTCGGACTTTTCCCAACCGAGATTGAGGATGGCGCTTTTTCGGGTGCCGGTATAGACCGCAACCAGAATGAACTTGGCAATGTGCCTCGTCTCTGGATTTTTGCGTGCCACTCTCAAGAGCTTGGCGACTTCCTCTCGGGTCAACCAGCGATCGCGGCCAGAAGGCTTGTTGGGCAGATGGACAACAGGAGCCTTGAGGAGATATTCCTCGTGCTCACAATAATTCAAAGCAGCGCGAAGAACGCCCAACTCACGCCGAATTGTCCCATCAGCAACACCGCGCTCTTCAGCATATTTGCGACAATTGTTTTTCTTGACCTCTGCAACGGTCTTTTCGCCCCAAAAGCCCATCAGTGCATCAATGGCATATCCCACCCTTGCTGGGTCGGCCGTGCTTGGCGCATGTTCAATTGCATAGGCAGTCAGAACATCGGCCACAGCCATATTGGAGGGAGAGACCAGATCTCGCGTCGACCATTTGGTCGCGAGATAGTCACTCAAGAACTTTTCAGCTTCTTCGCTGCATTCAGGGCCGTAGCCCGTGCTTGTCTCGTTGCCCCGGTCGAGGATGACATAGACCGGCGAACGACCTTGTCTCTCCCGGAGAAAGAGGCGCGGGGGTTTGGCTCTACGCGGCATAGTTCAAACATGTCCTTTATGTTCTGATAGGTGGTGTAGTCCACGCCTCCCATCCGGTAGCAAACCAGATTGCCCTTATCCCGCTCATTGCGAAGTGTTTGGGTTTTGCGGCCCAGCAACTTTGCGGCGGTTGCCAGCGTGATATAATTTGGGAGCGTTTGAATTTCCTCAGCCATTTCCACGGACACCATCCCATTCAATTTTTCAAAGCATCTGGAATTCAGCTGAGTTCGAGAAAATCCGGATCAAAAATGAAAATTTTACAAAACTGAGGTAACCGCATGAAATTAATGGGAAAATTATTTTCATGCGGGAATTTTGCGAACCGCTGCGGTTCGATGTTCTTTGATGAAGTCGAATTTCTGACTGAAAAAAGCTGAAATTCTCGAAGGCAGAAAACATGGTTTTGCCAATTCTCATGATTTCTGCCCGGTCAGACGCTGGCCAGTCCGGGCGAAATCGATGGCATGATCAATACAGAGGAGAAGACTGCTGCCTCGTTTCTTGAGCTCGACGGCTGACAGCCAAATCAATCAGGGCATCAACGCGCGCCCGAACAGAATTGAACCGGTGTCTTGTTTTACCAGTCAAACTCCCGAGGACAGGTGTCTTGGCCGCCCCGCATACAAACCAGCCATGGTCGACAGAGACCGTAATCCTTTTGCCACTGTTAAATCGTGTTGCACCTTTTAGGCCTGCCGCAGCAATGGCAATCGGATGCACGACGAGCGTCCCATAACCACCCTCTGATTGGCTTGTTGTCTTAGAGCCGCATACGAGGGTGACCAGTCTAACGCCCGCAATATCCCGGACATCATGCACCACGCAGGGACGGGCCTTGGACGGTCGCGTTTGACCGCCTTCATCTGACGGAAATCGAAACATGACAACGTCGCCCCAACTCAGGTTGTCTTGCCAGATTGGCTTGTTTGATCGTTGATCGGGCTTGACCTTGATGAGCATCAGTTACTCCATTCGTTGTTTGGATAGTCTCTGACGCCTTTCTTTGCCCTTTCCCAAGAGGATCGGATCATGCGCGGCGTCACTAAGGCTGCCGCGGGTGATCTCGATCCCTTTCAGAATTTTTCCTTTTGCCTTCATGGCTTCCTTACGTGAGTTCGGACTGACATCAGGAGAGAATGGGGTTGGCCCCCATTCTCCCAATTGCTGCTCGAGACCATCAGAAGCTCTCAAGCACCCCACCCAGATCTTTCCGTTTCCCGATGCGTCCAGTATTGAAGGGCATCAAGAAGATGAAGGCGATCTTCCCGGATGCGATCGGGTTTGCGGATGAATTGCATGCGAAGCAGATCGATGTCAGCCAATCGACCGATCACAGGGGAGGCAATCGTAGTAAAGCCCGTTTCATCATGAGGGATTGAAACTGTACGGGTGTAATTGAGTGAAAAGGACAGTGGCTTTTTGAGTCCGGCCATCCGCAGTTTCTCCGCTTCGATGACGGGAATTTCCAACGGTTTCTTTGATGCAGCGTCGATATCTCTGCCGTGCCCCATCAGCAGCAGTGTTTGGGACTCGGTGGAATAAATGTCGATTATGACAAATGCATTGAACTGCTCTGATCTGGTTGACGAGACAGCAGCAAACTGGACAACATCGCCCCGCTTAAGGTCGTTCAGCCAGTTGGCGGGGGATTGAGATTGAATGTTTGTTTCAATGGGACTATGGAGAATTTTGTGCCCTGGCGTGGTAACTCTAATATGAGGAGACCCACGTATGAGCATCGACAAAGCCCTTTTGGATCATCTGATGGAAGGCCGCAAAGCGGGCGATCTGTTCGGAGAGGACGGGATTCTGCAAGAACTGACCAAGGCGCTGGCCGAACGAGCCCTGAGCGCCGAACTGGACGAGCATCTGACCGAAGAACGCGCCGATGCGCCGCCTGAAGGCGCGAACCAGGCGCCAAATCGTCGCAATGGCCGCAGCCAGAAGACGGTGACCACCGACAGCGGGAAGGTCATTCTCGACATTCCCCGTGACCGCAACGGCAGCTTTGATCCTCTGCTGATCGCCAAGTATCAGCGCCGCTTTCCCGAGTTCGACACCAAGATCATCAGCATGTACGCGCGCGGGATGACGACCCGCGAGATCCAGGGGCATATCGAGGATATCTATGGTATAGAGGCGTCCCCGAGCCTGATTTCGGCGATCACCGATGCCGTGATGGAGGAAGTGACCGCCTGGCAGAACCGCCCGCTGGAACCGTGTTATCCGATTGTGTTCATGGACGCGATCCGGGTCAAGATCCGCACCGACGGCGTGGTTCTGAACAAGGCGGTTTTTGTGGCCCTGGCTGTTCTCCCGGACGGCACCCGCGACGTTCTGGGGCTTTGGTTCCAGGCCAATGAGGGTGCCAAGTTCTGGGCTAAAGTTCTCAGCGATCTGCGCAACCGTGGCGTTCAGGACATTCTCATCGCCGTCGTGGACGGTCTGAAGGGCTTCCCCCAGGCCATCGAGGCAGCCTTTCCTCAGACCCAGGTCCAGACCTGTATCGTGCATCTGCTGCGCCATTCCATGAGCTTTGCCAGCTACAAGGATCGCAAGGCCGTCGCAGCGGCTCTTAAGGCTGTCTACACCGCTGTGGACGCAGCAGCCGCGGAGACTGCGCTGGCGGAGTTCGAAAACAGCGACCTTGCCGCCAAATACCCGGCAATCGCGCCGAGTTGGCGCCGGACTTGGAACGAGGTGATCCCGTTCCTTGACTATCCGCCCCAAGTGCGCAGGCTGATCTACACCACGAACGCCATTGAAGCACTGAACTCGAAAATCCGCCGGGCCGTTCGCTCCCGCGGGCATTTCCCCAGTGACGAGGCAGCTGCGAAATTGATTTATCTCGCCCTGAATGCTACTTCTGTGGAATGGAAACGCTCCGTGCGCGAATGGCACTCAGTGAAAAGCCAGTTCGCAATAATGTTCGAAGATCGTTTCCAAATGGCGTAATCAAAGCGCCAGGGCACAAAATTCTGCATAGTCCCGTTTCAATGGGCATTTGCGCCTCCGTTCAGATTAATTTCCAGACACGAACGCCCTTTCTTTTTCTGATCAACAGCAAAACAGATTGAGCGCGGCATCGCATAGGAGTGCCGCGCTCAATCTGTTTCGGAGTATCAAGAGTTGAATGAATTCAAGTGGTCACATCACATCAACATACAAACCATATCTATGATTCCTTTGCATAAATTCAGCACAGCATCCCTAGAGCTGCTATGTCTTGAGTTTCTATGCATACTCGGCATCTTGATCACCGACGGTCTTTTCAATAGCTCTCAATAGCCCTTGAGCTTGCTCCACTCGATAGCGATCAGCATTCACTTCATAAAACTCGGCGCTCGTTGCGCTCGCATGGCCGACCAATGCTCTTGCCACACTACGATCAAGGTCATTATCCATTGCGCAATAGTCATAGATGAGCGTCCGAACGATATGGGCGCTGTGACACGTGTGCTCCGTCATATTCCTACGCAACCATTCTGCGCTGTAACTCCGGAACCGGCGTGCAGGATTGGCAAAGAGAGGGGAATTGCATCGCTCATCATATTTACTCCAAAGAAATTCGGGCCTACAGTCCATAAGAAGCACGGCATCTAGATATGGCGTCAGGCAATCAGGAAGCCGACCCTTGATCGCTGTGCCAGTCTTGGAAGTCGCAAGATCAACAAGCCATCCTTCACTATCTCGGCAAAATTCCTTTCCAATCCGGCCTTCCCTCAAGTCCTTTGCTCGAATAGGCAATTTGCACAGCAAAGCAATTGCTCCAGCAAGAGTGAAGTCTCGTCTTCGATTTCGTAAATTTTCTTCAAACGGCGCTTTCATCAGAATCTCATTGGCAGTCTTTGCCAAGAAAACCAGATCAATCGGATTCTTGGCCAACTTGATCTCTTTTCGCCGTACATCATTCCTGCTCGCAAATTTTCGAGCATTTCGCCTCTTGTGCAGCGCATCAACAATTGTGTCTGGATATCCTGCCTGCTTGGCAAACGCCCCAAGGCTATCGCAATATGTCGCCTCTGAAATTCGAGCGATTGGATCACTGTGAAGGTCACGTGCAAAAGCCTTGGCAGTGTCCATCGTAAGAACGGGCTCCAAGTCTCTTGCCTTCGCGGAGGTCAAGAGTCTCCGAATGGCAGTTGCCATCAACGTGATCCTATCATCAGATTGAGCCCCAGATGAGCAGATGTGTTTGATCTCCGACAAGAACGGCTCAGGCAGATCCCCATATGGCGGCGCTTTCGGCAGGTCTTTTGCCTTACTGCGTTTGATGGTTCTTGCCTGTTGAATAATTTCGGTGTCTGGACTACCCGGATCAATTGCCGTCAGCACCTCCGCCAGATCAGAAAAGGCAGAAATTCCCTCTGGAAACTGAAGAGCATGATCCAGTGTCAGTTGGTTGACTTTGGCACAGTGACGAAGCCAACGATCCAAGAGACGGATAACGCGATCCGTGACTCCCACCGAAATCATATCTGGCACCAACACCGCATACGGCGTCCAATGTGAGCCTCGTGTAACAAGATCGATTGGTCGTCGGTCTGACGTGGCACTTTCGAGCGCCCATTCAATCCCTTCACCAGTTTCATAAGCGTAGCGACGAAGCAGTGATTTTTGGACGATAAGTGAATCCTTTGACCAACCCGCCTTCTTCAAACGATTGATCATTGCGGAAGCGGTCGCAGAATTGAGTTCTGCAACGAGTCCAGTCTTTGTTGCAGTCTCCACCAAACACCGGAGTGTTGAAGAAATACCAAAACGGTTCTTCTGCAAAGCTGAAGAGAAATAGGCTTGACCATTGTCAATATCGCGGAGGAATTGTCGCATGCTGAGAGGAAGTTCTGCTTCGGATAATTCGAATCTCATCTTCTAAGTCCTTTCTGAAGTGCGCGATTGACATCAGAAAGTCCGTTAAGGCCTTGTTGTGTCTTGTCTTCGATATCGATGAAAGCATAGGTTTTATCGACAGTTGCAGGCTCGTCTGCCAACAAGGCGGCAATCACCTCAATATCGGAGTTCGGTTGGTTTTTGAGGATCGAAGCGATTGCGTGTCGCACTTGATGCAAATTCATGAACAGATCGACAGAAGCGGTGGCGAAACGCCAAGATCTGTACAAGTTTTGATACCTAGCTCCTCCAAGAAGCAAAGTATCATCAGGCTTTGATAAGCCCGCCATAATCAATGGCCGCGCTTCTGAAAGCCACCAAAGAAGGATTGTCCTTGGGTCTGTCTTTCCTCGTCTGGAAATTCTTGTAACAATCTTTCGATTGTTTTTTACCATTTCCTTGGGGATGACAATCTGCACATCCTTGGATTTGTAAGGAAGGAAAACATTTGCCTCCTCGCCTTCAATCGTCAATTGCGTCAAATTCGTCGCACGCAAAGGAAGGAATGTGAGGATTGCGGCAGCTGCGGCCGAGAGAGCCCAATGTTGAGCTTGTGTCTTTTCGTTGAACGAAAGGTTTGAGTAGTTGGCAATCATCGACGCAGCCTTGTCGTAGAAGATCGCCCCCAAATTAAGAAATTTGGCCTTGTCTTGGCTGGACTTCATCAAAGATCTGCAGAATTCTTCGTTTTCTTCTGTCATTGGCTGCCATTTGGCAAAGTATTTTTGCTTAAAAAACTTCCGTTGCTTAGATTTCAATTTTGGATTGAAGCGACGAAGAAAACGAAAGGTACCTTCTAAATTCTTGCGCACTGTCCGCTTCTTCAGAGGGGTCCAGTAAAACTCTCCGGCCACCTCAGATTCAAAAGCGGCGGTTATGCACCCTATGGTGGCAAATGTAGATGGATCCGGATCCGCGTTCAGGTCGAGGAAGTCGAGCTCGACCATACAGCTGAAAAACCAGCCCACGGTGTCACGTACACTTTTGATGGAGCTTTCAGCGCATGGGTCTTTGCGCATCTCATCATCATCCGACAGGTCGTCATCATCGAGCAAATCGTCGTCATAAAGTACGCCCAATCTCATGTCAGATTGCAAATCTGCGATTGCCTGTTCACATTTTGGCGGGAGCGCAGGAGTTACACGACGACGGGTGATGACCGGAATTTGATCGATTTTGTGAGGCAGCAAACCAGCCGGACAATCGAAATCAAGATCATGAAGTTTATTCAAGACGGAAACCGCCGTCCGTATGGAAGACTTTTGACCAGAAGTTGCTTGTTGCATCCATATGGCAACCAACCCAGAAGTCAGCTGGAATGGTTGTCGCTCGTTCTGTCGCGCAAAATTTCGAAGAACCATGACAGCCACAAGATCGAATTGGTGCAGGCCGCACCCCTTCCTCTTTTCTTGGATAAGGTCTGAAATGATCTTTTCCAGATCTGTCCAATCATCTTGGCACGCTCTCAACTGATCTCGTCTTTTTCGTTCGCCCGAAACGTGATCGATCAGACTTTTTGTTTGGTCATACCAGTCTTTAAAGCTACCGAACCGAGGGAATGGGGCAGGAAAATTCTTGTTCTTCAAGAATAGTTGCCAGCGTTTTACGAACGCTTCTGGATCTGCAGGGATGCGCAGAAGATCGCAATTATAAACTACAGCGCATTTGTTTGCGCATTCCGGAGCATTCGGCCGGCCATTCCGATAACATCCGGCCACCTAATCCGGAGTATCCGGCCACCTTTGGCGTGCCGTCTTGAGGCCTGAAGATTTAGGTATCAGCTTTTGTTGTTTTCGTCACCCGTTTTGACATGGGTTTTTCGGAAGGACTGGCCTTCGAGTTCGAGGCGATATGCGTTGTGCACGAGCCGATCGAGGATAGCGTCGGCGAAGGTAGGTTCGCCGATAACCTCGTGCCAGGTTTTCAGCGGCAATTGGCTGGTGATCAGGATTGACCCTGCACCATATCGTTCTTCGACGATTTCCATGAGGTCCCGTCTCTGGTTTGCATTCAGACGGTCGGGTCCCCAGTCATCGAGGATCAGGAGTTGGGTTTTGGTAAGGCTTCGAAAGAGGCGCGGGAAGCGCCCGTCTGCATGGGCCATCTCCAATTCGCTAAACAGACGCGGCACACGTTTGTAAAGCACGGTGACACCACTTCGACAAGCGGCCTGGGCGAGCGCACAGGCTAACCAGGTTTTACCGACGCCACATGAGCCGGTGATCATCAAGTTCCGTTTGTCCCGTATCCATTTACCTGTCAGCAGTTGCTGGAACAGCGCCTTGTCCAGCCCACGTCTGGTTTTGTAGTCGACATCTTCTGGGGCGGCTCCGACATGGCGCAGACGTGCGGTTCGCATTCGGCTCTCGAACCGCTTGGTCTCGCGGCTGGCAGCTTCTCTGTCGATGAGTAGCCCCAGCCATTCGGCGTGGGTCAGATCAGCCGTTCCGTCTTGGCTGGCCAGCTCGGTGAAGGCCTCTGCCATGCCGTCGAGCTTGAGGCTATTGAGCTGCTCCAGGGTTGGATGTGTCAGCATATCCTGTCCTTTCAATGGAAGTAATCTGCACCACGGATATTGGGGTGGGTGATCGCGGGGCCGTCCGTGGGCGTTTCTCGGCGTTGTCGATCCAGACCATTCTTGAGAATGGAATGCAGGGATTGGTAGGTGTAGCTGTTGATCTCGAGCGCGCGTTCACAGGCAGCATCGAGGCGAGCATTGCCAAAAGATCGGGCAAGCTTGAGCACGCCCATGCAACTGCGATAGGCTTGTTCTGGGTGTTTGCGTCGGCGCATGACGACCTCAACATAGGTATCGACATTGGGGCCGATGCGGACGGCTTGCCTTCGGATGCTTTCCGGCGTCCAGTCGGCACGATGGCGATGATTGGACGGCATATGTTCTTTCTGGGTGGAATGTTGGCGGTTACCAGAGATGCGGACGTGAGACGCAACCCTCTGACCTTTATGGAAGACTTCGATGGTCCGCGCGGCGACCCGCACCCATAGCCTTTGTTTGATCAGCTGGTAGGGTACCGAGTAATAGTGCCGGTCCACATCGATGTGATAGTCAATCCCAGCACGACACTGCTTCCATTCGGCATAGACGTATGGCTCCCGGGGCACTGGCTTCATGGCTGGTTTGTCCAGGCTCTCAAACAAGGCCCGGCGGCTGGTACCCAGATGCCGGGTGACCTTGGCATTGAGCTGATCTTGTAGAGGGCGAATTGCTGCGTTCAGCTCGTCCAGGCCAAAGAAGGTCTGGTTGCGAAGTCGAGCCAATACCCAGCGCTCGGCCAATTGAACCGCCGTCTCGACCTTGGCTTTGTCCTTGGGTTTATGCGGACGAGCGGGCACAACGGCGGTATCGTAATGTGCAGCCATATCCCCATAGGTGCGGTTGATCGCCGGGTCATGGAAACAGGCCTTGATTACCGCTGACTTCAGATTATCTGAGACAATCATCGCAGGCACACCGCCGAAGAAATCGAAGGCCCGCACATGGCTCGATATCCAATCCGGCAGGCTCTGGGTCCAACTGGCCTCCACATAGGTGTAGTTCGACGCCCCAAGCGTGGCCACAAAGATCTGAGCTGTGCGCACTTCACCGGTCTGAGGACAGATCACATCCACGGTCTGGCCCGCATAATCGACAAACAACCGTTCACCAGCGGGGTGACGCTGGCGCATTACCGGCGAAAGCTTGCCTTCCCACGCTGAATAGCGGGCACAATATTGGCTGTAACCATAGCCGTCAGGATGAACCTCGCGATATTCCTGCCACAACAGAGCCAGCGTCACACCTTTGCGGCGCAGCTCGGCATGCATATGAGCCCAGTCTGGCTGCGGTACCGCGCGAGAGGACGCCCCAGGTTGGGATGGGTAAAGAAGAAGTTCCAGATCACTGTCAGACAAATCAACCGGCAGAGGCCATGCCAAACCAGCCAAATCCGCGCGACGGAAATAGTCCGATATCGTTGCTCGTCCTATCGAAAGGCTTTGCGCCACTCGGCGTCCTGACAAGCCTTCTGCCCGAAGCCGAAGGGCTTCCCGGATCTTGCGCATTGGTAATCTCTTCATGGGGCTTTCTCACGTTCCAAAAGAACACAAGATAGCCGGTGAGTGATTACCTCAAAACGGTCGACAAATCCCCTTCACAAGGGGGGGCCGAATGCTCCGGAATCAATGGCCGGATCAAATCGGAATGGGTGGCCGGATGCTGTCGGAATCAGTGGCCGGATAAGACCGGAATGCGCATTTGTTCACTGATCCGCGAACTTTGGCAGCGTAGCTGTCTGAAAAAGGCAGCTCGCCAGCATCAAGTTTCTCCAGTGCCTGCTGCAAATTGATCGTCATGTGTTTCTCCGATGTCATGGTGACTAAAGACAATGTTCGTGAAGCTGCCCCGGCTACAGGGGTTGACCATTCAGAGCAGAGTGCGTTTTGAGGTGATTTTTTCGAATTTCGGCATTGATAAAGTGAAATGAGAAAAACACGCTCAAAACGTCCTTAAATGACTCTTCGGGGGCGTTTACCTCACTTATTTTCAGATTTGCCGCCTTGTAATGAATTCGGTCTTTGGCACCTCATCTCCCTCAAAAAGGCTGGAAATGACGTGGTCATGAAAACGAATAGATCCACCAAGGGTGATGCTTGTGATCATGCCTTCACGTACCCAGTTCCGAATGGTGGCAGACGAACAACGGCACATTTCCGCCAGATCACTTACCTTGAGCAAAGGAGACATCAGTTCGCTGTGGTCGGAACGAGACAGGGCCGTGGAAATGGGAATGCCTTCCAGCCGCCAGATATCGAGAATGCAGTATCTGGCCCGTTTCCAAGGTCCCCTAGCGCGAGGAATTTTCGCATCTCGAATAATTCCTCGAGCTGTATCAGGATCAACACGCCACCTTCGCGCAATCTCGCATTGAGATAACGTTGGTAGCTGATGTATCAGACGGGATTTGAGCCTCAGTTCTGCAAGTTTGTCGTTCGCCATTTTTTTCTCCTCGAATTTTGATGTTGAGGAGGTGGGTTCGTTTTTCGGCTAAAAAAAATAAATTCTGTCTTTTTATGGAAACAAGGCCTTAGGCTAAATATCGCCCATCCAAAAACGGCAGTTTTCTGACAGAAAATCGCAATTACCCCTAAGAGAATAAACCTAAAGCCAAATTTTTTGGGGCGCTCTGACCATGATTTTTTTTCAATCGGCAATAAAAAACATGAAATGAGAAAATTCATGTTTTCTCGTCTCAAAACCGCTTGCCAGCACCACAGTTCCCATATTTCAGAGCGTTTGGAGAACTGCGACAACGCCTATACGGTCAAAATAGGAATTTTTCATTTTTTGAAATTTGAAACCATCTTACCATCTGCAAGACTCTGTCTTGCCGTCCAGAACCAAATCAAAACCTGAATAGCAGTTTTGAGCCATCGAGAATGATGTCTTTCAGACTTCCGGGGGATCCAAATCACGACCAAGGAAACTTTCAACCGGTAATGGAAATGAAATTGAACGCCCCTTGTCTTTGCCTTAGTCTCCAGACAAGCAAAGAGTTGTAAAAGCAAGATTCGTGCGCGTTGAAAGAGCAGAAGGGTGGGGATGATCAGGGATGGGATTAGAAACGCTCAACAGCATAAATGCCTTCCGTCCAAAAGCAGATCATTCAGCTAGGCTTGGAGGCTCTCAATGAGAATCTTGGATAGATTCTCACTGCTTAAAGGCAGAAGGACAAAACACAGACAGGATCTCACAGACGACAGCCTTAGAGTTTCAGAAATACGTCTCATCCTCAACGGGCAGATCGAAGATCTATCTGATTTCGCATCGTCAAATCGGCTAAACAAGAGAGATCCAAAGGGCGACACTCCACTTCATCTGGCAGCACGAAAGGGAAATCTTGCACTTTGCGATCTTTTCGTACGCTCAGGCGCTGAAATTCTTGCCCTAAACCACAAGCGTCAGACAGCAGCTGATGTTGCGAGGCAAGAAGGAAATGATCTTGTGTCCCAGCTGCTGGCTTCGCTTTCCGGACAAGTTCTGAATTCTGAAAATGATACCAAGCGTCGCCAAATAGGAAGCACTAGAACACATATCAACGAGTCGCCAGAGCATAGCGAACAACTTGCACAAGACCAAAAACCTACCTCCCAAAAAATTTCATCACCAAGAACACCCATTTCACGACAAGCTGAAGAATACCCGATCCAAACTGATTTTACTTCTGACGCATTTGATGAATTATTGAGTTTCGAGATAGAAGAAACCCCGCAATCATTTCTCCAAGCGTCTGGCGTCGAAAAAGCAGCAGGCTCTTTCGTATCAACAACTCGGGCGTTGCTTGATGTCACTGAAGAAGGCTTGGAAGAATTATCGCTCGATCGTTCATCGGTTCAAATTGCAGGCGATGGAATTCGCTCCAGCGGAACCAAGGTTGAGCGCGATGATCACGCGTTTCTCAAAGTGAGGAAAAGGGGACCTCAATCCTCAAAACAGGCAGTTAAGCTGTCAGGCACCAGATTGTCGATTAATACCAACGGCATTTAATTCTGACCTTCTTGAGCCCATTTTCTCATACCTATTGAATGGATGATGGTTGGGTTGGCGGAGAGGCTCTTCCATGCTTGGCAACCAGCATCAAGAATGGCGGCATAGTCTTCGAAGACCCGATTGGACAGGAAGGTACCGCGCAGATACTGCCAAATATTCTCAACTGGGTTCAGTTCCGGTGATTTGGAAGGCAACAGGAGGATGGTGATATTCTTGGGCACGTTGAGTCTGCTTGTCGTATGCCATCCGGCACGATCCATCAGCACCACGGCATGAGCGCCGCGCGCCACTGTCCTTGAGACTTCTTCGAGGTGCATTTGCATGGCCTGTGTATTTGCAAAAGGCATCATCAATCCCGCGCCAACGCCACGCGCTGGACATATTGCACCGAACAGATAGGCATTTTTATATCGCTGATCGGCTGGCAGACGTGGTCTGGTTCCCTTTTTTGCCCATAGTCGGGCCAGTCCATTCTTCTGACCAAGCCTAGCCTCATCTTGCCACCAAATCTCGATGGGCTTGTTCTTTGGCAAATGGCCTACATGCGCTGCCAACGTTGCGGAGAAGTTTTTTTGAAAGCATCAATGACTTCAGGCTTTTGTTCTGGATGTTGAGGTCGACCAGATATGCGCACATACCCCATGCGGCGCAAAAGATCCCGTACTCCACGTTCCTTGTAGGAGACCCCAAACCGCTCTTGGATCACACGCACCAGATCCTGGCTACGCCAGACAGAGACGCCGTCCTTCTCAGGATCAGGACCGGTTTCAACGATAGCAACAAACTCTTCGAGCTGTTCTGGGCTCAAGCGCATGGGAGCGCCGGTTGCTTTGATGTCGACAAGACCATCGGTGCCTTGCTCATTGAAGCGAAGAACCCAATCTCGCAAAGTCTGGCGGTCCATACCGCCGACTTTGGCGGCATCAGCACGGTTCATGCCGTCATAGACAGCCGCAATGGCCAGTAGGCGGCGGCTCTGTTTGGCATTGCGGCATCCTTTGGCAAGACGGCGCAAACTATCGGCGTCAAAAGCATCGCTAAGAATCAAAGCGGCAGACATGGCAAAATCTCCTTTGCCATGTTGAATCACGCCAGTGCTAAAAATGGAATCCCTAAAGAGTCAGAACTTCACGCCCTTGGTATAATCGCGAAATCTGCGCCAACTGGGCAGAAGAGATTATCTCCAAAGGGTGGTGTTCAAGTGTTGACATAGAAGATTTGGCGAATAGTTGCGATGGCAATGGAAGTCCAAATGAACTCTTCACAAACCTCCACAGAAATATAGAAGCGGCGGGTTTGGAGATAGTAGATCATATCACGAAACGCCCCGAAATACCGTGGAGCATTGGATCAGAGATATCGCCAGAGGATCTGACTGAATCAATGGAAGCGGTTTTGAATAGAGCGATAAAACTACCCGGAACTCAGCGCTTCATAATGGACAAGGCAGAAGAATCGGCTTTGCTAAAACCTCTTGTCCATTCGAAGCAAAAACTTCAGATCGGCATTCTATCGTGCGCTCCTGCCATGAGCGCACTAATGCTTGCATTCGATACTGTGTTTAGTGGCTCACGCGCGCAAAGTTCAATCTCTTCGAAAACTTTTTTCCCAGAACAACCGGATCACAAAGAAACAAGGGAAACTCTGGAAGCTACGGAAAGACTTAAGCTTTGGCAGAAGAATGGAAGTGTATTGGATGGAAAGCAACGGCGAGAAGCGTTAAGCGCCCTTGAAGCCCTCGACATAACTCTCGAATTTTACAAAAAACTGATCCAAATCTTGGAACGGGACACATTCTATCGAACGCGAGCAATCGAGTTAAACGAGTATATTGCGATATTTGAACAGACCATTGATCGCCTCGTCATTGACCACTTACCCTTTGTACGGCGCTTCGCTGCAAGAAATCTAGTCGATGGAGAAGATTTGGAGGATGTCTTCGCTGTCGCATTTATGGGACTTCAAAGAGCAAGCATGCGATTTGATGTTGAGCGAGGTTATCGTTTTGTTACGTATGCGACATACTGGATGCGGCAAGCAATCTCTCGATGGCGAGCTGACGAAGGGACTGAGATAAGGGTTCCAGTTCATAGGCAAATTGAGTTGGCAAGGTTTACTGAAGAAAAAGTCAAGCTAGAAAGTGTTCTGGAAAGAAAACCAAATCAGATTGAACTAGGCGACGCGCTTTCATGGGACGTAGAAAAAGTAAGGCAGTTCCAGTCAATACCAGTTGAAAAATTGAACATGGACGCAGCATCATCGCTGGATGAAATATTGCATCAATTTATCGAAGATGAAAACACCCAGAGCATTCCAGAATTTCAAAATGACCTCAAGAGAGTAATAGCAAGCGTTTTGCTAGATCTCAGTAGTCGAGAGGAATTTATTATTCGGTCACGGTTCGGTTTATCGAAAGAAGAAATGACCCTTGAGGAGGTTGGTGAAATTTTTGGAGTAACACGCGAGCGTATTCGGCAACTTGAATCCAAAGCAATCGAAAAACTTCAACACCCATCGCGCTCCCGGCAATTAAGAATTTATTGGGCTGAGGATTGACCATCGTGATCAGAAATGCCCCCCCTTATGCGGCATCAATGCTCGAGTCTCTTCGAGGTCTCGGGTACGCACCTGCAACTGCTCTAGCCGATCTCATTGATAATTCGATTGCTGCCAATGCAACGGAAGTCAGCATTCACTTTGAATGGTCCGCAAATGCCAGTTGGATCAGAATCACCGATAATGGCTTTGGAATGGACGATGCAGCACTTGAAAAAGGGATGCGTTTGGGAGCTCGAGATCCAAGGCAAGAACGCCAATCCAACGATCTCGGCCGTTTCGGACTGGGACTGAAAACTGCAAGTTTTTCTCAAGCCAGAAGGTTGACCGTAGCCAGCCGCAAAAAGGGAGAGGCCTTGGCCTGCTTGCGCTGGGATCTAGATCTCATCGGTCAGGAAACCGGCGCTGAATGGCCGCTCCACGAAGGCCCAGCCACAGGATCAGAGCATTTGTTCGATCCAATAGGACAAATGGAATGTGGCACCATAGTAGTTTTGGAAAAACTTGATCGCATCATCACGGAGGGATTTGCCGCTTCCGACATGATAGAGCTTATCGACCAGATTGAAATTCATCTTGCAATGACATTTCACCGCCTTATCGAAGGCGTTCAACCAGATTTACGACTCCTTATTAATGGGCGTCCGATAAAGCCATGGGACCCCTTCCTGCTCGGACACCCTGGAAAGGCACTCGAGAGTCCAGAATATCGGATCTTGCACACGACAGGCGTAACTGCGCAGTGCCATGTACTTCCGCATCGCGACATGCTCAAACCCTTTGAATCTGAGATCGCGGCAGGGCCAGGCGGATGGACACAACAAGAAGGATTTTACGTCTATCGCAACAAGCGCCTCCTTCTCGCAGGCGGTTGGCTTTCCCTCGGAGAGGGAGGCAAACCTTGGCCACGCGATGAAGCTCATAGATTGGCCCGTATCCGGCTTGACATACCAAATAGTGCAGATGCCGATTGGAAGATCAACGTCCTGAAATCAACGGCGAGTCCCCCTGTGCGGTTGCGATCTCAACTTCAACGTCTAGCCACCGAAACTCGCGAAACGGCAAGGCGGGTATTTGCACACCGAGGTCACATCACTCCGGCCTCAGGCGCCCGCACGAACGCAGTGGCAGAAGCGTGGCAAGTTAAGCGTTCGGCACAAGGAACATCCTACCGCATAGCTCGTGATCATGATCTTCTAGCCTCGATTCTCGATCGTTCAGGTCCGCTCAAGCCTGACATTCTCGCCCTCTTGAGGCTGATCGAGGAGACGGTACCGGTGCAACGCATCTGGCTAGACACGGCAGAAGACAAGGAAACACCTAGAACTGGTTTTGCGGGAGCAACCGACAACGAAGTGATGGAAACCTTGTCCTCCCTGTTTGAAGCATTGGTGAGGTTTCGCGGCCTCAGCCCGGACGAGGCGCGAGAACGTCTTGGCCGCACCCCTCCATTCGACCGGCATTTAGATCTGGTCTCAGCTCTTGAAGTGAAAGATACGCAATGACCATTTCAAACCAGAAGGCTTTTGATTCAATCCTTTCCATGGCTCAGAACATGCTTCGATTGGCTACAGAGCGTTCTCAGAGCCCCATTACTCCGGATATGATCGAGAAAGAGCTAACCAAGCTTTCTATCATGATGGAAGACGATTTTGCTCTCATTGATCGGGACACACTGGTTGACGAACTTATTCGTCGATCAAGCCGCACCGTGGGTGAGAATGCAACATTATCGAGTGGTGAAGACCATATTGCATGGCTTGATGCGGATAGAAAAAAGGGTTGGACCTATTGGCAGCGCTATTCGGAATACATGGAAACGCATATCCCGTGGACGGCACTTGACGCCCTTGACATCGCCACGGATGAAGTCCTTTCACAACTCGAGGACCCAACTCGACAAGATGCTTGGGATCGTCGCGGACTTGTCGTAGGCCATGTTCAGTCTGGGAAAACCGGCAACTATACAGGGCTTATCTGCAAGGCCGCCGATGCCGGTTACAAGATAATTATAGTGCTGGCTGGGTTACATAACAACCTGAGAGCACAGACGCAAATCCGCCTTGATGAAGGTTTTCTAGGCTTTGCCACCATTGCAGACGCTGAAGAACTCCCTGCTGTCGGGGTGGGATTGATCGACAAGGACATGTCGGTCCGGCCTAACGCTGCAACAAATCGAAGCGACAAGGGCGACTTCAACACAGCGGTTGCGGCGAAGATGAATATTAGCCCAGAGCAACGACCGTGGCTGTTCGTGGTCAAGAAAAACAAGACGGTACTCGAACGACTGCTTCATTGGATTCGCAACAGGGTTGCCAATCATGTCGATCCGGAAACCGGCCAGAAGCTGGTTACCAATCTTCCCCTTCTGGTAATCGACGACGAATCTGATCATGGTTCTGTCGATACAGGAGAAGACGTCGTAGACGAATTCGGTAATCCCGATCTTGAGCATCAGCCAAAAACCATCAACAGGCTGATCCGGTCAATCCTCCATCACTTTTCAAGAAAAGCCTATGTCGGCTATACAGCGACCCCCTTTGCAAACATCTTCATTCACGACCGAGGAGAAACGCAGGAGCACGGACCGGATCTTTTTCCGGCTGCCTTTATCACCAGCCTTGCAGCGCCTTCAAATTATGTCGGGCCGGGTCGTGTCTTCGGATCAGCTTCCAGTGTGCCCGAGAATCTTCCTCTAGTGCGCTCGCTGTCGGATGAAGAGTTCCAGCCATGGATGCCGCCACGGCACAAGAATGGCTATCGCCCTCGTTGGGAAGGAGAGGATTGCGTACCGGATTCGCTCGCAGAGGCAATCCGCTCCTTCGTCTATGCCTGTGCCATAAGGAAGCTGCGAGGCCAAGGAAACAAACACTCCTCGATGCTCATTCACGTAACCCGATTCACCTCGGTGCAGAACGCCGTTGTCAATCAGGTTGCGGAATATCTGCGAAGCCTGAAGGGCCGTTACACTCGTGGCATTGACTTGGAGAACCTCGAAACGTCAATGCGCACAGAGTATCAAGGAACCTTTCTGCCAGGGATGAACAGAATCCGCTCTGCACTGGTAGAGGGAGAAGTGTTGCAGGACTTCTCTTGGACTGACATTCGCGCTGTCCTCCCGGACGTCCTGTCCGACATTCGCGTCCGCGAGATCAATGGTACTGCCAAGGACGCACTCGACTATGCGGAAAACGATGCCACCGGCCTCAAAGTGATTGCGATCGGCGGCGACAAGCTCGCGCGCGGTCTGACGCTTGAAGGCCTATGCACGAGTTACTTCCTCAGAACCGCCCGCATGTATGACACGCTCATGCAGATGGGACGATGGTTTGGCTACCGTGACGGTTACCTTGACGTCTGCCGCCTCTACACATCGCAGGAAATGGTGGAATGGTTCGGTCATATCGCCGACGCGGCAGAAGAACTGCGCCAAGAATTCGATAACATGGTGGCCGCAGGCGCCACGCCAAAGCAGTTCGGACTACGTGTAAAGTCACACTCAGTCCTCACTGTGACATCTCGGGCCAAGATGAGAAACGCTCGCGCAATGCAGCTGACATATTCCGGAGATCTTCTTCAGACCATCGTGTTCCCCAATCGAAAGGAAGACATTGCTGCAAATTTCAATGCCACGGATCGTTTCATTGGTGCGCTCGGTCAATCAATAAATCTGAACGATCAACATTTCGTTCCGAAAGGGCAAAAGTGGAACGGATATTTATGGCGAGAGGTTCCCGCGCTGAACGTCATCTCGTTTCTTCGGGACTACCGGACTCACTCAGCCAGCTTCCGGATCATGAGCCCGCTGATAGCGGATTTCATCGAAGAAATGAACAAGGATCACGAACTCACTAGCTGGACAGTTGCACTGATTGGCAAGGATGTGGGGCCAGACGACAATTACCGGACTATTGGTGGTTGTTCCGTAAGCATGTTAACACGTAAGAGAACCACCCCGCATTCAGATCGATACTCAATCAAGACGCTCATCTCACCTCGCGATCAGGCCATTGATCTGACCGAAAAGGAATGGAAGGCTTCGCTTGATCTCAGCCAGAAGACTTGGCGCAATGACACGGATCGCAATGAAAGCAAGGATCCTCCAACTGAACCTAGGGGCCCTCAGATCCGCCACGTTCTGGGAGAAGGCGTTTCCAGAGCGGGCGTCCCTGCCCGACGGGAGCGGGGCTTGCTGTTGCTTTATCTGCTCGATCCAAAGGGAGCTGATGTCAAAGCCCTGAATGATGCCGATCCTGTCGTCGCATGGGCGATAAGTTTTCCTTCAAGCACTTCCGAGCGAAGGGTGTCCAACTCCCGGTATATTGCCAACAGCGTAATGTGGGGAGGCCTCAATGATTGGCTGGACTGAAGAAGGCCTCATCAATTCTTGGCGAGCGTTGGCTCATCGAGAAGCAGGAGAAGATTGGCGTTTTGTCCACCTCATCGGATTAGGAGAGGTTTCTGTCGAGGCTGGCTGTCACTTTCCTCTTGGCAGAGAAGCTTTGATCGTCTGCTTCCCCGGGTCATCGCAGATCAATTCGGCGCGTCTGCCTGAAGGCAAGGGATTCGACGTCACCTACATCGAAGGTCAGATCGCGCTCGGAGGAAAGACAGCCATCGCTCTTGTAAGACGACCTGAAGGGTCTCCTGACATATTCGCGGTTATGGTCGTCGATATTCTAAGATCATTGGAAACAGCTGCACATCACGAAAACCGGGACATTTTGGAGGCATTTCTCGAGCGCGTGAAAGAATGGCAAGCTTTCATGGCGCGAACGCACCGCCCGCTTTCACCAGATGCGCAAGTAGGACTATTCGGTGAGCTATGGATGCTTCGTCTTCTTATGGACACATCGCTTGGTGCGGAAAGCCTGAATTGCTGGTGCGGTCCATTGCGAGCAGCTCAGGACTTCCACATACGAGGCGGTGCGATTGAAGTTAAGAGTACTGTGCGTTCAAACAGCTTCCTCGCAAAAATCAACAGCATCGAACAACTTGATAGTGATCGCGCGCCAATCTTTCTGTGCGCCCTTCGCTTTGAAGAAAGCACTGATGGTGTTTCTCTTGTCGACTTGGTGACAGAGCTTCGCCAGAGGCTGGGAATTGCCGGATTTCTGCGAGGTTTTGAAGGGTTGCTCATGGTGATGGGGTATCATGATGAGCATGCTTCTCTCTATGAACGCACATTGAAGTTGAAAGATGCCAAGGCATTCCTGTCTGACAACGATATGCCACATCTCATACGCGGATCTTTGCCAGCGGCCCTACGTTCGGCAACTTACGTGCTTGATCTTGACGCATTCGAAGTTCCTTCGATCGGAATGCAAAATTTAGTCAACGAGTTTGGATTGGAATAACATGAGCCTCGAAGAATTTCACCGCAATTTCCGTTCCGACTTGCAGACTACCATTGCTGAAAGAATAGAAGAGCAGGATACGACTTTTCCATCCGAGGAACTGGTATTTGCAGAAATAGTCATGGATCACATTTCTGAAGCGGGGATTTGTGAAACTCCCGAAATTTGTCACTGGAATGGGACGGTTGGACGGTCCCGGCTTCGCATAACCGGCTTTGTTCTGAGCTCGGATGAATCTACCCTCGATCTATTCATAACGCATTATTTCGGCACGGAGGATCTTACAAGTCTAAGAGATTCAGACGCCGCGGCAACTGCCACAGAAGGAGTCAGATTTCTTCTTTCTGCCGCTGATGGAAAACTTGACGGAAAGATCGATCCGACACATCCCATAAGAAACCTGGTTTCAACCATTCGGTCTCGATGGAGCGAGCTGGATCGTTTGAGAGTTTTTGTCATTACAGACGGCATTACCAAGGCAAAGCAGTTCAAGCCCAAACCGGTTCTCGACAAGATGGTCATCATAGAAGCGGTTGATACGGAGAGATTGTTTCGGCATGTCGCAGGAAAGCCCCGAGATGAACTGGCAATTAGCTTTCCTCAAACGATTGGCCATCAACTCCCTTGTGTACATGTTCCTGATCCTGATGCGGACTACGAATATATTCTTACAGCACTCCCGGGACCCGTATTGCACGAACTATATCTCCGCTTCGGCCCGAGATTGCTTGAAGCAAATGTTCGCACGTATCTTGGAGCCAAGAGAAAGGTCAACAAGGGCATTTCGGAAACCCTGAAAAGAGAACCTGAGCATTTTCTGGCATTTAACAATGGGCTTGTACTCGTTTGCGATGAAGCAATCTGCGAACGCACCGAAGATGGGCACTTTGGGCTCTCTTACATGAGTGGATTTCAAATCGTCAACGGTGGTCAAACGACATCTTCGATCTACTTTGCATCACGCGACGACAAGACCATCGACCTCAGCCATGTGATGGTGCCGGCAAAGATCATCATTCTCAAGACAGGAAATGAAGACGCAAGGGAAAGACTGGTCAGCAATGTATCCCGATATGCCAACAGCCAGAATGCGGTAAAAATGTCAGACCTTTCCGCAAACAGGCCATTTCATGTGCAGCTCGAAAAACTTGCCAATGAAACATGGTGCCCGGATGGCATTTCGCGGTGGTTCTATGAGCGGGCAGATGGAGCTTACAATGTAATGCTGCTGAGAGAGGGTACGACCCGCGCAAAGCGCAAGAAGATAACGGACATGACCCCCACAAAGCGCAAGCTCAAAAAGAACGACATTGCCAAATATCACGAGGCATGGAGGGGCAAGCCAGATCAGGTGGCGTTGGCAGGTGAAAAGAACTTTGCTGCATTCATGAGAGCTCTGGATGAGGACGCTTCAATTGTTCCAAACCCTTTGAACCTGCAGTGGTACAAGGAGATGATTGCCAAGGTAATTATTTTCAAGGCGACCGAGAGCATGATCAAGACGAAGGAAGCCAAGCAAACGACGTTCAAGCAAGGTTGGAGCAATATTGCCACCTACACCGTCTCGGTTCTGGCAGATCGTCTGGATGATCGTCTGGACTTGGAACAGATCTGGAACCGTCAGGGTATTTCTCCTGGACTTCATGATCTTCTCTGGGACTGGGCAGTTATTGTAAATTCCGAGTTCAACCGCATCGCGCCAGGGCAGCAGTTTTCTGAAGTAGCCAAGCGTGCGGACACGTGGAAGCAAATAAAATCTGCGGAGTATTCATTGAACTCAATGCCCATTCAAGAGATACGATAATTCTATGGGAGCAGAAAATGGCGAAGCAACGAAACATGGGAGAAACGCAAAGACGATCCGACAATCTGGTGTTGGTTGGGTATTTTCTCTCACGATGCTCAGATTTCTCTGATGGCAAAAAATCCAAACCTCCTCCAGACTTGAATGTTGCGACGTGGAATGATGCGTACGATCTATTTTTCATCCAACTGTCCGAAGGTCGTCCTTCTCAACCCTTTAGGCACTCGTTGAAGGGAACTCGCGATATTTTTGACTCACTTTTTGAAAATGGCCGAAAAGGATGGTCTGAAGGACAAAAAAGAGGCCAAGAACTAAGCCTCAGGGATACGAGAATTCACGAAAGGTGGGCATCGCGCAGCGACGACGAATTGTTTGATGCGGTAAAAGCATTCATCGTGAAACCTGAGAAAGTTCGAAAGCCGGATTGGACGCGCGATGAGCTTTTGATTGTGTTGGATTATCATCTGAAGCATCGTGATTTTGATCCCCGCCCCAATTCCCCTGAGATTACGGAACTAGTGGAACGAGTTGCGAAGGTCGGAGATGTACTGGGAATTTCCAAGCAAGACACTCCTCTTCGATCTGCGGAAGCGATTGCCATGAAATTGCGAAACTTTAGTGCCCATGATCAGCAGTACACGGCAAACGGCAGGAAAGGCCTTCAAAATGGGAGTGCACTCGAAGCTGAACTATGGAATTGCTTTTCAGAGAGGGTCGATGAAGTTTCTCGTCTTGCAACAAGAATAGTTGAAGCGAGTTCGTCGTTGGTTGCATCAGAAGCAATCGCTGATGATGTCGAATTTGAAGCTTCAGAGGGAAGAGTACTTACCCGATTGCATCTATCAAGAGAACGAAAGCGTTCTCTCGTAGAAAGAAAGAAGAAGTCAGTTCTTAAAAGAACAGGTCAACTAGTTTGTGAAATCTGTGGCTTCGACTTTGAGAAGACCTATGGAGAAAGAGGGAAAGGATTTATAGAATGCCATCACACTTACCCAGTTTCTTCATTAAGTGGAAAATCCAAGACCAAATTGAGTGATCTGGCGTTGGTTTGCTCTAATTGTCACCGCATGATACACGTGCAACGGCCTTGGTGGTCTGTCGGCGAGTTGAAAGCAGTTCTTCAATCCTCTAGAAATGTATCAAGATAAAGCCTTCAAAACCAAAGCTGCGATCTGCCTTGCGAGATATGGCGGCACGGCATTTCCGACCTGGACATACTGCTGCGTTCTGTTGCCCAAAAACAGATAGTCATCCGGAAATGTCTGAAGGCGCGCAGCTTCTCTCACTGTCAGACTACGACACTGCATTGGATCTGGATGAATGAAATAGTGCCCGTCCTTGGAAATGTGGCTTGTGACCGTGGTTGAGGCCTCCTTTGCCAACTGTACCCTGAAACGATCATTGAATATGCCAGTGTGCCAGTTGCGATGGTTCGGATAAAGTTCGACCGGAAAGTCCGCAGCCTTGGGGCTGTAGCCTAGAGCTTGCCCAAATGCACTACAAAATAGATAGCGCCCCAAATCAGATCGCATATGGCCACGTGTTTCATGCTGGGAAATCCCATCCAGACAAGGTCGCTCGATCCAGCCCAGCAATTCGTCTACTGATTGACCATACTCATTTGGCAACTGGGCACTGGCACGAAGTGAAGGTGCCTCTCCGCTATCAATTCCCTCAACAATTGATGCAAAGACCGCTCGGAGTGTCTCGGTTTCTTCACGATCATAAAGGTTTGTCAGCAGCTGGGCTGCCTTCTGCACCTCAGATCGCCATGTCTTGACATCATCTTTGCCTCGACTGATGCCACTGCGAAGCTGCGGCAACGAACCGATCACATCAGCAACAGTGTTTGTCTTGGCGCAGATCGGAATAGCAGCAAGATCTGCTTGTTTTGCGAGATCAGACCGAATCCCCACGATGATGACGCGGTGCCTTCGCTGAGGAACCCCGAACGCATCAGCGTGCACGACAAAATCGGAAGACTTCTTCGGTTCTTGCAGCTTCGCCTTTCCATTTTCAACAAGGATTGATCGAAGTTCGTAGTGATGACCGTGTCCGGTCCCCAAAGATGAAAGGTCTTCCATCAGCATTTCAAAGACAAGACGGCTCTTTACCGTTGAGGACAGCATGCCTTTAACGTTTTCCATGACAAACGCAGCCGGCCTCAATTTGTCAAGGACGCGAATATATTCCCGAAAGAGATAGTGCCTTTCATCATCCTCGGGAACGTAGTCGACTTTGCCCCTTGATCTGGCTCGACCGACAAGCGAGTAGGCCTGACAAGGAGGCCCCCCGATGAGAATGGTATCATCATGATCATTTTGGAGAGTGGCTATTGCCAGATCTAGGGCTTCGGCCGCCGTCTGAGATCCAAGCTCCAGAGCCCGAGCTTCCTCCGATGCGCGTTTCCAAACATGAGCATCGACACTTGCCCAATCCGGTTCTTCTATTTGCCCCGCATGAAAGCTAATGAACTGTTTTGGAACGTAGCCATGGAGGGCATAATACTCACGAAGAAACGCCCGCAACCGAAGGGTTTTGTGAGCAGATTCCTCCTTCTCCACCGAAATCCCGATACGAAAGGGATGATTACCCTCATCGATCACAGAGGAGAAGCCTTCGCCCAGCCCGCCTGGACCAGCGAATAGGTCAACAAGACCAAAAGTGAATGACACCCCATTCTCCTAACATAAATCTCTCGCAATCTGTATACTAGTTTTCAGATAAGAATCCAGGCACGGAATGACAGATACTGTAGATATACAAACACGTTCCAGAATGATGGCTTCGATTGGCAGCAAGAACACGAAGCCAGAACTGGCATTACGTCAGAAAATACATCGGCTTGGATACAGGTATAGACTTCATGTAAGGCAAATTCTCGGGTGTCCCGATCTGGTTTTTCCTAAGTTCTCAGCGGTTGTGTTCGTGCACGGTTGTTTTTGGCATCACCACGACAATTGCCGATATGCGACGACACCAGCGACGCGGACAGAGTTTTGGAAGGGAAAATTTATGGCCAACTCCAATCGCGACAAACAGGTTTGCCATGAACTCCTAGATTCAGATTGGAGAGTCGCAACCATATGGGAATGTGCTCTACGTAAACCAATACATTCTGCCGAAACTGTAGAACGACTTGTTGACTGGCTGAATTCGGACAGAACAATTCTGGATATTGGTTCATCGGATTTGAATAATTCTGGCCAAAGCAACCAATAGCCACAAGCTTTCAGGCAAGCTTACAATGACAAGCCCAGCACGCAGGTTCAGCAGAACCATCGGCATCACCCACCGAACAGGTTGGTTTCCCAGCCCTCAGAACCCCGCCTTCTGGAGCTGCCGGGCCATCAGAGAAGCTTCGTGGAACGTCCAAAACAAAGCTCCCAACGGCAAGCAACCCAACCCATTCTGGTTCTCAAGTCCAGACGACGAACCACATCATTGGGGATCATCGAAACATAGATAGTGCGCTTTATTTGAATGTCAGGAATATACCAATCTGAGCATTGCAGATGCGCTTATGAATAGACGCCTGATTGAACCGACCGCAAATAGGCAAGAACTCTGCAAGATTTGCGCTCCGACACCAACTCAAACGCAGTTTTTCCGGCCCAACCAGGAATCGGTTGATGCTTAAACCAAAGAGCAGCACGCTGATCAGACCCAGTCATCTCGTTTGCTATGTTGAGGATACTCATTAATGGGCGAATTGCTTCATTCAGCTTGCGCAAACCTGATTGCCTATAAAATGCATGTCGATTAATACCGGTCAACTTAGCCAATTCTGTTTGCGTGATACCAAGGTCGTTGCAAATGCCCGTGCAGATGTAATGTGACTGTTGGGATCAAATTGCGCGGGCATTTCGGGAGAACCTCGTTGCTAAGTAGGCCTTTGAACCGCATTCGAGACAAGCCCATTCTGTGGCCATCTTTCGATCTATTCAAGCCTCTTTAAGCGCCCAAGGTTTGCCGAAAGCAATCATCTTCTCCATAGGCGTGAAGGTTCTGCGGCCGGGAAAAGCTGAATTCAATGGCCCTGCATCCCTTCTCCCTGAGCGCCTCCTCCGATATCGATCACGCTTTTATGGAAACGTGCGACGACTTCCTCAGAGATCCACTGCGGTTCAGTCATCGATTAGCGAGTTAAATGATTGTGTTGCGAAGTTTCTCAAGGCGCTGCTCCATGAGCTGCTCGACTTCGGAGGAAATACCGTTCTGGATTCCTGTCAAACGGTGGCACTCGTCCGCTGACATCAAAACGAGGCGATCTGGCTAATGGCTGGTAATGATGACGGGCTCAGTCATGACTGCATCACTGAAAGCACCAATATTATACTTGAATTCTGTTGCGCTCTCTCGGGTCACTCTGGCCTCCTTGATCTTGTTGTGAGTGTATAGCCAAATTGTCCATTTTGTCCGCTGACTGATACGCTTTCGGGGCGCACAGCACTTCAAGATCCTCCCTAGGCGACGCTGACATCTGTGGGGCATGCACTCGATCAGAAACTCCGGGCGAGATCGATATCGTTATTTTCCAGAACAGCCTTCATCGCGTTAAGATCCTGAGAGGTCATCTGCAAAGACGTACCAATCTCCCTCCATTTACTGGATATGGTATCCGCCATTGCATGTATCATGCGCCGCGCCTCGCCATCGGACAGATCGAAATACGGCGCCGCATCGAGAGCTGAAGCAATCGAGCACTCCGCACCGTGAATTTCCGAAATCGAGGTCTGAAGATACCCACCAGCCCGGTGCTCCGGATTGATATCGAAGGCCGGGGAAAGGCGCCAGCCGGTGGGCGCGCGCAGGAAGCCGTGATTGCGCAGATGGTCATCCGTGTTGCGGATCAGGATCCCAAAACACATCCGCCTGTAAAGCTCGAGGATATCCCGCTTTGGGTCTGCGCCATGCGTGCGCAGTGCCATCGCGATATCCTCGTAGGAGTGGTCGTCGCCGGAATATTCGGAGACGAATGTCTGGGCGGAGATGTAAGGAACGCGAGCGTCATGGTTCTTCCCTGTCCGATCAAACCGTTTGACCATGATCATCGGGAAATGTGGAGCGTCGTTGAGCACATGCGCTTGTGCAACCTCGATACCAACAAGGCTCGCAAGGCGTAGTGCAAGAACTTCTGCACGGGCCATGGCATAGGTGTCATTTTGCTTTGGAAGCTTGATGATCCACAGGGCGCCATCCTCGTCGATGGCATTGACTTTTGGCCGGGCACCACCGAGTGACCCCACGGCATCGCGCAGAATGTCGCCACCGAGGAGCTCTCCGCGCTTCTCGACATAAGCATCGGGATCAGCCTCGAACGACCTGGCAGCATGAATGACATCAGCCATATTGTGCAGCATCGGAACGCGAGGGTTTCCCTTTGCAGTCGAGACTTCGGCCAGCGCGCGCCCCTTCTCTCCCGGGGCATCGAAATACCGCAACGCACCGATGCGCAGGACATCATCAGTTCCGATCAGATAGTCGATGTCAAAGAGGTGTCCTCCCCCGCTTGTCTTCTCGATAATCTTGCGGCCCCAAGAATCCGGGGCCCCATCCTCGATTGGACTGGGGAGGGACGACATGTTGCGGTCCTTCTTCCCAAAGAAAGGGACGGCCTGCAAAGGCATGAATGGTGAGAGAGGGAAAGCCCGCGCGTTCTTGAGCCATGTTTCAGCGTAGCGGAATGTGGAGATCTCACGACGCCCATCATACTCACAAACAAGCGTTCCAACGGGAACTCCTGACGCCCCCATGCGGACATCGATTTCCTTCTTGCCCATCACCAGCCCTCTGGATCATTTTTTGCAGTATCATCACACAGTGATCCTCCCGGCCCGGTTTCTTCCGCAGTCCGGGACCTGACGATCCTTTTGGGCACGGCTTCATGGGCAGCCATGAGACCAATATCGTCCGAGGCGCGATCAGCGAGATCAATTATACGGTCCAGCATACCCAATGCGTGCAGAGCCATTGCCAGCGTGTTCAACGATACGCCAGGATCGCCTTTTTCAAGCCTGCGCAATGTCCCACGGTCCACCCCCATACGGTCGGCCATGTCCAACGTGGACAGCCTACGGGCTCGCCGGGCAAGGGCGATATCCTTACCAAGCTTTGATAGCCCGTGTTGGATGATGGGATGCACAGCGCTTCCCTTTGTCATCTTGCTGCTCATGGTGTTCACATGCCTCATAACGGCTTATTTTGGTGCATCTGTACACCATACTCGTTATCGCTCAGAAAATCACCAACCAAATTCTCCCCAACCACAAAATGATGCACACATACACCAAATAATACGTAAATGGTGTATGTGTGCCGCTCTGCGTCATCGTTAGTTTTACTCCGCCGTTGCCACGAGCCTCTATTCACAATTCCTCAAGGTGTAAAACATCAGAATTCCGAAACTCATTAAAATGATATAGATATGTCATCTATATCATTTTAATGTTGACAAAAAAGTAGCTAAGATATGTTATCTCCATCATCTGGAGAAAATCATGCATCTGACCCGTCACGCAGAACACCGATCCATCAAGCGCAACATCCCTATGCATGTGATGGACGCGATATATGAGTTTGGATCTCCGCACCCTTCTCGAGGATTGCTGAGTCTCACCCTAGACAGGAAGGCTATTGACTTGGCCGCTGAGGACAAGGTCCGTCGCCGACACGAGCTGTGTCGCTATAGCGGTACCTACCTCATAGTGGATAACGAAGAGCAGATAGTTACGGTCGCTCGGCGCACGCGCCGCTTCCGCCACTGATTTATTGCAACAAAAGGAATACTACTTTGGAACAGAACCTTTCCATTGCCAGAACCCTACTCCCGCAAATCAAAGCCGATACATCAAAGCATTTGTTGGACCGTCCAGAGTTCCTTCTTGGCCAGACAGACAACATCAAGATTTGCTACGCACCATTTGATCACGTGGCGGTTAAAGCGAAACTTGTTGTCGTAGGCATTACGCCTGGCATGACGCAGGCAATCAACGCATTGAATGCTGCGTTCCTAGCCAAGAAAAACGGCGCAACCCTTGAAGGAACTTTACAGGCAGCCAAGCTGACCGGCAGTTTCAGCGGCCCCATCAGGAACAACCTTATTGCGATGCTTGACCATATTGGTGTCGCCCAACATTTCGGGATTGTGAGCACTTCAGAGATGTTCGCACCCGGGTCAACAGACATTCACTTCACGTCCGCATTACGATATCCGACATTTGTTGACGGCAAAAACTACAATGGCACGCCAGCAATGCTAAAAACACCGCTTCTGCGCCAGATGCTCGAGACCCAACTAGCCGAGGAGGCCGATCTTTTGCCATCGGCATTGTGGTTACCTCTTGGTCCGAAGGCAGAAGAGGCTGTAAAGCACCTTGTAACCATGCATAGACTGAAGTCAGACCATATATTGTCAGGCATGCCTCATCCCAGTGGAGCAAATGCAGAACGAGTTGCCGTATTTCTAGGTCGGAAAGCGCCAGCTTTGGCTTCACGACAAACAAACGCAGAGAAGCTATTGTCAGCAGCAAGCAAGCTCAAAACTCAGATTGCCCGACTTGAAGGAGTGGCAGCATGATAAAAAAAGCTGGAGAAATTCCATACTCGTGGGAACTGATTGAGGATCAGATCAAAGACGCTATCATTGCCCAAGCCGCAATGCTCTCAATGTATGGCCCATGCCTCCATCAATCAAATTCCAAAGTGGACGAAATCTATCTCGGAATCGATTTCGCTGAACTTGAAACTGCAGATGACCTGAGCGACGAATCCCGAGCCAAGATCGATATTAGGCGCCATAATCTCTATCACATTGCACGCGACGCCTATATCTATGCATATCAGCTTGATGGCGTCGAGGAACTGTGCTTTCCCGTTGAAACGCACATGGATAGATGGGGAGAAGTTGAGTATCTTCTAATGTGCTTTCCTCAAAGTAAATGGGAAGGAGATCCCACGCCATTTAGCAAAACTGAGGAAATGCCCTTGAGGCGTATGTTGGAAACATTCTACGCTCGAATGCTTCTATTTGAAGGGGATCACAATCTAAACATCCATCAACTGTCCCTCTTAGCGAACATGACGGTCCCAGCGGTGAGAACCTCTCTTAGCAAAGAAGGCTTCAAGTTGGAGAAAGTCAATCAAAAGCCTGAAGACAAACACGACCCCAAAACCTTTTTGCTAAACGCTTCCAGTGCCAAAGCATGGCTCACCCGTCGCAGAGGTTTCATCCCTCAGCGTCCAACGGGAGAAACGCGAGACAAAAGTGAAATGGCTTCGACAGTCTTGGGTGAAGAAGATATTGATTTTCCAGCCAAGGTAGCAAGCCTGATCAGCTTGACGGAACTCAAGACAGACCAGATTGCCTCAGAAGCCGGAGTGGATCGCGAATGGCTAAAGAACCTGCTCGGTGGAAAGCCTACAAAGCTCGACATTGATGCACTGCGTTCATTGGCAAAAGCACTTTCTGTACCGCTCCCAGATTTCATTGGTATGGCAGTTAGACATATCCTGTCCCTCGAAACCACAGATGCATGACGACGCTCAGCAAGCATTGGAATGAAACCAGACACGGGCTTGCTAGTAAGCACCCAGCCCGTGCGACCAGACCACACCTAGATTGAATAAGCTGACATGCCAAATCTTTTTCAGAACCTTTCCGAAGACACGTTGAAGTGCAATCCATTTCCCAGTGGCCCCTTCCGCTTTATCGCCCTTGACGTGGAAACTGCCAACAATGATCGATCAAGCATTTGCCAGATCGGCATAGCTTGCGTCTGCATCGATGACCGTATGAACACATGGTCCAGTTACATCAATCCATGCACCGACAATTGGAGCTGCACTTGGGTTCACAAGATCACACAGTCTCATGTTCAAGACGCTCCAAGTTTTCCAGATGTGCTAAGGCTTCTTCTGCCCCATTTGGATGGGCATACTGTGTTCCAACACAGCAGTTTTGACCGCAGCGCCATAAACGCCGCTTGTGCCGCGAACGGCTTGTCTCATCCGGACTGGGACTGGCGTGACAGCATCCAGATCGCCAAGCTGGCTTGGCCTGAGTTGAAAGGCAATGGGGGATACGGCCTTGCATCGCTAAAGGAGCATCTGAACCTGCGATTCCGCCATCACGACGGAGAAGAAGATGCTCGGGCGGCGGCCGAAATCATCCTCAGGGCCGAACAGCACATGGGAAAGAGCCTTGTTCCCCAGACAACCACTTCACAACATCTACAGTCCTCGAACTCATCCATCGGTATGGCTATTCCTTCAAAGCAGACGACTCCGCAAAAGCGAGTGAAGCGGACACTCTCAACCCGTATGCAACTCAAAGCCCAAATTATGGAGAAGTTGAATGCCATTGCAGAGGAGCACGGTAGTGGGCACCAAGCTGTGTATGCAAATCGCTATGTTTTCTCTACATCCAGTGGCAAGCTTTGCGAACTCATGTTCCAAAAAGATGAGCGCTCGCCTGCAAACCTTTGGGTGCTAGAGCAGTTGGTTCCCAAGGCATCAAGAAGCCATATTCAATCACGTTTCAGCCCAGCAGGCAGCGGACGTCACTCTGCCTTAAAGAAGATGCCCCAACTCAATGCAAGCGATCTTACCTGTTTTGCCTTGGCAACAGTTGCTGAACTGAATGAGATATTGGCAGAAATCAGGGAACAATAGCTTCTATGGAATTCAGACTGAAGCACCCTGCGCCTATAGCAAGACCAACCGCCTTATAGAAGCCCAACCTGCGAGGAAGGGAATCTACTTCGTACTTGATGCGTCACACGAGCGGCCTACCTTTGGCGATGATCATCTCTTTGTCTGCAAGGCTTCTCTGAACAAGTTCCGAGATTTTGGCTTTCACATCGAGAAGATTGGCCGGAACTGCACCCATTATTTGCTCTATGGCATTTCCTGAACCGGAAGCAATGACGCGAAGATCATTTGACTATATCGCGCTGGTGTTCCAACAGATCATAATCAGATTGCAGTCCGAGGAAAAAGCCCTCCAACAGACCAAAGTGCCGAGCAAGTCGTCGATCCATATCTTCAGAAATCGCACGTTTCCCAAGAACGACTTCTTCAATATGACTGCAAGGAGCTTGAACGGCCCGTGCAAGAGCATCCTGGCTCAGGTTCATAGGCTTCAGAAATTCTTCCGACAGAACTTCACCAGGATGAGGGTTTGGCAAATGATCCATCAGGATATTCGATGTTTTCTGCATTGCTCTGTCCTTCCTCGCGCCAAGGCACATCCAGTCGGCCGCTTCTATCCGTCGTACGAAAACAAGTCACCCCCAAGGCGTTGAACCCGAATGGGGCGATAGGCCCGGGTTTCCATACCATATTCAATCATCAGCTCCCACTATTGAGAAGCAGCGACATGCTCAAACAGATAGAAGGTCATATAGTCAGTTGAAACGGAAAAATGCTCTCCCTTTCGTAATTCTCCGTCGCGATCATTCAGATCGAGCTGAAAATAGTATTCGACGACCAACATGCTCTGTGTGTCTGTGACAGTCCGCATGTAGTTGATGTTTGGAAAGCCGTCATCATCATCGTCATCGTCCCAGTCCGAAAAGAAGCATTCCCTGTTCAGCCTCGCACCGGTGATTGCCTCCATCGCGACTAGGATCTGCCGAAACTCGTGTTGGTTTTCGTCTGACAGTTCAGAAGCAAATTTGTAGAAGCCCGTAATCTCTCCGCCTCGCTCTCTGGCCGCAGCAATGACGCCGGCGACTTCATCCGGCTGTAGCTCGCGACATTGCACGGTGCTGCCGACAAAGTTCTGGACGCAGACGTCAGAACCCATGCTGATAAAAAGGTCTTTCATGGTAATTTCTCCAATGTTTGGTGGGGAAGTCACGACGAGGTCATCAGTCCGACCGATGCCCATTGATCGGCAAGACCCGGACCGAGATTTCTCATCAAGGATGGAAGTGTGTGATTGTCAGATGAAAATCTGTCAACGAACGGTGCGAACAGAAACAACAACACGAGCCGTGCCAATCCCGATTGCGATCACCTGTGGAGTGGCTCTTCTGTTCTGTCGCGTGCGTTTGAACGAAACTGATGCTATATCTGCGCAGGAAATCGCATGTGAGGGTCATCATGAAGACAGCCCAATCGTTTTGCGGGAGCCGAGGCAATGGCTATTCAGACATCCGCCCCAACAAACACGCAAGCATCCTGCGCCCATGATTGGCCCATGAAATAGCCTCAAATCGACATGTTTCGGGCACAGACCTCACGACAAAAACCCAATGATTTCAATGGACCTAGAGGGGAACCTTAGCCCTCCGAAGGCAGAGGCCGCAGGTTCGAATCCTGCCGGGTGCACCAACATCTCATTGATGTAATTGGTGTTTTCAGAAATCCCATGTTTCTGTTGGACTGAGCTGATCGGTAGCTTTCGCTCAAACATTCCCGAAATCCGTACAAATCGCGTACAGTAAACTGAATTGCCCCCGCCCAAACCGGTCCAATCCCACCATATGTGAACCGGCATGCAAAATTGACCCCTATATTGGGGTAATCGGCGTCCAAAAGTGCCCCCCTGAATTTTTTGCAATGATGCTCCCAGGATTTTTCGGGGAGTGTTATCAGGGATGTTGGTTGTGGAAACGATAGCAAAGATCAGACGAGCCTATTATCAAGACGGCAAGACACTCAAACAGATCTACCGTGACTTGCGCATTTCGCGGAATACGGTGCGCAAGGTCATTCGGTCTGGGGCAACAGAATTCAACTATGAGCGCCGGTCACAGCCCCGCCCCAAGATAGGCCCATGGCAATCTGACCTAGACGAACTCCTGACGGATAACAAACGCAAGCCCAAGCGGGAGCGCTTGACCCTTGTGCGGATTTACGAGGAACTCCGTACCAAGGGCTATGACGGGAGCTATGACGCGGTCCGACGTTATGCGGCCCATTGGACGAAGGAGAATTCGGAAGCATCCGCCAGCGCCTATATTCCTCTCAGCTTTGATCCCGGGGAAGCTTACCAGTTTGACTGGAGCCATGAAGTTGTCCTGCTTGATGGAGCAACCGTCGCCATCAAAGTTGCCCATGTCCGCCTATGCTATAGCCGCTTTCCCTATGTGCGTGCCTATCCTCGCGAGACGCAGGAGATGGTGTTTGATGCTCACGACAAGGCATTCGCCTTCTTTGGCGGGGCCTGTGCCCGGGGCATCTACGACAACATGAAGACAGCGGTTGATGCGATCTTCGTGGGCAGAGAACGCTCATTCAATCGGCGTTTCCAGCAGATGTGTGGCCATTATCTGGTTGATCCTACGGCCTGCAGCCCTGCCGCCGGATGGGAGAAGGGCCAAGTTGAGAACCAGGTTGGCGTCATCCGCCGGCGTTTCTTTGTGCCTCGGCCAAAGTTCAAGGATTATGCCGAACTGAATGCCTGGCTGGAAGACCGCAGTATTGCTTGGGCCAAAGCCAATAAACATCCCGACTTTCCTGACAGGACAGTCTGGGAAATATTCGAAGCTGAACGATCCAGCCTCGTACCCTATATTGGCCCGTTCGATGGGTTCCATGCTCTGCCAGCCTCAGTCTCCAAAACCTGCTTAGTCCGCTTCGACAACAACCGCTATTCCGTTGATGCACGAGCCGTCGGACGCCCCGTTGAGATCCGGGCCTATGCTGGCCGGATTGAGTGCTGGCAGGATGGAAAGGTTGTCGGTGAACATGTCCGTTCCTTTGGACGTGGCAAAACCATCTATAATCCGTTGCACTATATCCCGGTTCTCAGCCGCAAGCCTGGAGCCTTGCGCAACGGAGCTCCCTTTAAGGAATGGGAGCTTCCTGCTGCAATGCGGCGGGTTAAACGCAAGCTGGAAGCTCTGCCCGTGGTGATCGAAAAATGGTCGACATCCTTGGTGCTGTTCTCACCGATGGCATGGATGCGGTCGAAGCGGCCTGCGTGGAAGCTCTGGCCGAGAGCACATATTCTGCCAGCGTGATCCTGAACATCCTGGCTCGGCATCGAGACCCACCACCACCCCTTACAATCTCAACTCCGGATGCCTTGCGGCTGGACTGCGAGCCAGTCGCCGACTGCAATCGATATGATAGCCTGAGGAGATAAGACCATGGAACGATCCCACGTCCTGGATGCGATGAGCCAATTGAAGCTTTAAGGCATGAGGGCAGCTTATGACGAGCTTCTTTCCACGGCGGTGAAACGCCAGCATAAACGCAGCAAATCATTGGTGATCTACGCAATGCCGAGATCAATGAGAAGAAGGCGCGGTCAATCAAATATCAGATGACCATTGCTAAACTGCCGCTGGCCAAGGAGGTCGATGAGTTCAACTTCGAGGCAACACCAGTCAATGAGACACTCATTCGTGATCTGGCTGGCGGCAACTTCCTGGCACAGCAACGCAATCTGGTATTGATTGGAGGCACGGGAACCGGCAAGACCCATCTCGCGGTCAGCATCACCCGGGCCTGCATTCGCAATGGTGCGCGCGGACGCTTCTTCAATGTCGTCGATCTGGTCAATGAACTGGACAATGAAGCAAGGGCTGATCGACAAGGGCGCACCGCCGATTTGATCTCTCGTCTCGACTTCCTGATCCTTGATGAGCTGGGCTATCTGCCCTTTGCCCAAACTGGGGGGCAACTCCTATTCCATCTCATCAGCAGGCTCTATGAACGCACCTCCATCATTGTCACGACCAATCTGTCATTCGGTGAATGACCTTCCGTCTTTGGCGACCCAAAGATGACAACCGCGCTACTCGACAGGCTTACTCATCACTGTGACATCGTGGAAACCGGCAACGAAAGCTGGAGATTCAAAAACAGGGCATGACCTCAAAACACGCTGGCCCGACGCAGCTTCGTTATGTGGAGACTACGCAGCATCGGCCCAGCTAATCACCGAACGGCTGGGGTCATTTTTGGGCGCCGATAAGGGGGCAATATTGAATGCCGATTGACACAAAAAGGCTGTGGCGCTGCTGCAAGACCTTGGAAAAGACGCCAAAATCTGTTTTGCTTAAACCTGTTGCACTTCGCGATGGAATCTACCACCGCGTAAATGCCTCGGATTCAAAACCCCATTCCAGGCTTTCGCGGAAAACTTCGGTGTTGCGCTTGAAATGTGAATCCACCCCCTCCATCTCGATCCTGAATGTCGGCGGCATGAACGACGACAAATTGCATCAAGCCAATGGTATCGGTAATGATATGCCGTTTGCGCCCTTGATCTTTTTCCCAGCATCATAACCGGGAATCCCGCCAGTCATAGAAATAGCCCTGAACGGTCGTCATTGGCGGAAAGTCCTTGGGCTGCATGCCCCATTGGCAACCGGAACTGGCAATATACAAAATCACATTGGCAACATCCCGCAGGGCCGTCGTTCTTGGTCGACCGCCAGACTTGGCCGGTGGCAACAGGGGCGTCAACAAGGACTATTCCGCATCCGTCAAATCGCTTGGATATTGATCTGATTTTCGGCTATGCTCCTGCCGGGTGATATCAGTCCAGCTCATATGATCCTTCATCTCTTCGCAAAGACTGTGAATCACAAACTACTGATATCGCTCAACTACTTTTCGGTCAGGCTCTATGTGCAGGGCTGGTGTCCTTGGTGCGCCAAAGCCAATACTTTAACTGATACGGTCTTTTCACAGAAACGGGAGTAATCTGGCTTGCGACCAACACTTCAGGACGTCGCGAAACAGGCTGGCGTTAGTCTGGCTACAGTTGACAGGGTGCTGAACAGGCGTCCGGGTGTCCGTAAGACGACGATCAACAAGGTTGAAACAGCAATTTCGGTGCTTGGCTACATCAGAGATGTTTCTGCGGCCAACCTGTCCAAGCGGCTGGTCTATCGGTTTGCCTTTGTCATTCCCGAAGGCACAAACAGCTTCATGCGCGCTCTTGAGGCCGAGATTGAGGCTGCGCGGCAGTATTCAGCAACCGAACGCACCGAAATATCGATATACAAGGTGCCTCCCTTTGACGGGCCGGCGCTCGCAGCCGCGCTGGACGGGTTGAACCCGGAACGCTTTTCCGGAGTTGCTGTTGTTGCCGCGGATGCCACTTCTGTTCGCGGTGCGCTGGCACGATTAAACCAGAGCGATGTTCCAGTGGTGACATTGGTTTCAGATGTGCCTTCGTTTAAATCATATGCCTATGTTGGCATCGATAATGTTGCTGCCGGTCGAACGGCAGCCAGGCTGATGGGCAAATTTATTGGAGGCAAAACCGGCAAAATTGCTTTGGTCGCCGGTTCAATGCTGTTGCGGGACCATGTGGAACGCCGCATGGGCTTCGAACAGGTCATGCACAGCGATTATCCTGATCTCGAGTGTCTGCCTGTTATAGAAGGGCGAGATGATGGCGATATTGTTGAAGAGCAGTTGAGCAAATGCCTGACAACGCATCCCGATGTGATCGGGGTCTATAATATGGGTGCGGGAAACCGTGGCATCATCCATGTCGTGTCGGCCCGCCCGCGCAAAGAGCAGGTTGTCATCGCGCATGAGCTAACGCCTCACACACGCGAGGCGCTGCGCAATGGTGTTGTTGACGCGATCATTCATCAGGATCCGGGTCATGAAGTGCGAAGTGCCTTGAGAATCCTGAAGTCGGCTATCGAAAATACGCCCCTGCTTGCCGGCCAGGAAACAATACGCCTCGAGATATATCTGAACGAAAATCTGCCCTAGCTGTTCTGACTCAAAGGCGTTGTGACGGAACAACTATTGCCCATGTAGATCTACTCCACCATATTACAGCTCATGCATTGCGCACGAGGCGTGCCTGTCTCATGGTAGTGGTGTTCAGGCGCGTCATAGGGCTCAGGTGCTGTAGACGCCCACCGCTGGCTCTGATGTGAGAAGGTGGGATTTTGTTGATCCTATAGAAGGCGTCTATGTTAGAAGTTCATACAATTCGTGTTGATCTAGCGAAGTCTGTTTTTCAAGTCCACGGAGCAGGAGCATCGGGTGAGGTTATCTTCCGCAAGCGCCTGCGCCGGAAACAAGTTCGTTCGTTTTTCGATGATCAGCCGTGCTGTTTGGTAGCGATGGAAGCCTGCGGTAGCGCCCACTATTGGGGACGTGAGCTTACCCGGCTTGGCCATGAAGTCAGGTTGATCCCTCCAATTTATGTGTAGCCATTCGTTAAGCGGCAAAAGAACGATGCAGCAGATGCTGACGCGATCTGCGAAGCGGCCAGCCGTCCAACGATGCGCTTTGTTGCTGTAAAGAGTGAGGAACGTCAGGGCGTTGCTGTTTTATTGCGTCCCCGAGAAATGCTGATCAGGCAACGCACACAACAGCATTGGCCGGGCGCAGTTCCAATTGGACCAATCCGGGGCCCCATCTTGCCTGAAACATAATACCAAGGGCGTGAAGTTCTGACTCTTTAGGGATTCCATTTTTAGCACTGGCGTGATTCAACATGGCAAAGGAGATTTTGCCATGTCTGCCGCTTTGATTCTTAGCGATGCTTTTGACGCCGATAGTTTGCGCCGTCTTGCCAAAGGATGCCGCAATGCCAAACAGAGCCGCCGCCTACTGGCCATTGCGGCTGTCTATGACGGCATGAACCGTGCTGATGCCGCCAAAGTCGGCGGTATGGACCGCCAGACTTTGCGAGATTGGGTTCTTCGCTTCAATGAGCAAGGCACCGATGGTCTTGTCGACATCAAAGCAACCGGCGCTCCCATGCGCTTGAGCCCAGAACAGCTCGAAGAGTTTGTTGCTATCGTTGAAACCGGTCCTGATCCTGAGAAGGACGGCGTCTCTGTCTGGCGTAGCCAGGATCTGGTGCGTGTGATCCAAGAGCGGTTTGGGGTCTCCTACAAGGAACGTGGAGTACGGGATCTTTTGCGCCGCATGGGGTATGTGCGCATATCTGGTCGACCTCAACATCCAGAACAAAAGCCTGAAGTCATTGATGCTTTCAAAAAAACTTCTCCGCAACGTTGGCAGCGCATGTAGGCCATTTGCCAAAGAACAAGCCCATCGAGATTTGGTGGCAAGATGAGGCTAGGCTTGGTCAGAAGAATGGACTGGCCCGACTATGGGCAAAAAAGGGAACCAGACCACGTCTGCCAGCCGATCAGCGATATAAAAATGCCTATCTGTTCGGTGCAATATGTCCAGCGCGTGGCGTTGGCGCGGGATTGATGATGCCTTTTGCAAATACACAGGCCATGCAAATGCACCTCGAAGAAGTCTCAAGGACAGTGGCGCGCGGCGCTCATGCCGTGGTGCTGATGGATCGTGCCGGATGGCATACGACAAGCAGACTCAACGTGCCCAAGAATATCACCATCCTCCTGTTGCCTTCCAAATCACCGGAACTGAACCCAGTTGAGAATATTTGGCAGTATCTGCGCGGTACCTTCCTGTCCAATCGGGTCTTCGAAGACTATGCCGCCATTCTTGATGCTGGTTGCCAAGCATGGAAGAGCCTCTCCGCCAACCCAACCATCATCCATTCAATAGGTATGAGAAAATGGGCTCAAGAAGGTCAGAATTAAATGCCGTTGGTATTAAAAAAACTTCCCAGCCGAGTTGGCAGAAATCTGCAAAAAGCTCCCGAAAGGAACCCCGATAGAAGTGTGGTGGCAGGACGAGGCGCGTGTCGGACAGAAAACCAAGATCACACGTCGTTGGGCAAAGCGCGGAACCCGCCCTGTTGCACCGAAAGATCAAAGGACAAAGTCAGTCTATATCTTCGGGGCTATCTGCCCGGCCCGTGGTGTCGGGGCTGGATTGGTTCTGCCCTTTTGCAACATCCAAGCCATGCAGTGGCATTTGGAAGAAATCTCCGGCCAAGTCGCTGATGGAGCCCACGCAATCCTCATTCTCGATCAGGCCGGCTGGCACACAAAGGTAATGGGATGAACTGCCTTTCCGCCAAATTCAAGCTATATTAGCTGAGATTGAGGGATAGGAGGATCATCCCATTACCTCTCACAACGCAAAATCTCGACGTGCCGGACAACATCACATTGCTCCCGCTACCACCAAGGTCTCCTGAATTGAACCCGGTCGAGAATATATGGCAGTTCATGCGGAAAAACTGGCTTTCCAACCGGATCTTCTCATCCTAAGAGGAAATCCTCGCGATATGTTGCGAAGCCTGGAACAAACCCGTCGGTCAACCTTGGATCATCATGTCCATCGGATTGCGAGAATGGGCATATCGGTTCTGAATTCTGCTCGATGGTATAACACGGTCGACCAGACGGTCTCGCCGGTTTCAATGTCGATCGCACGGAACAGGTTGTCCGTCGCCGCCGCGATGAAGACAAGTCCGCCGGCAGTCACGACTGCCCCGCCGTTGTTCGGCGTGCCGATGTCGAAGGGCAGGAAAGAGGGAATGCCGAACGGGCCATTGCGGCGCGCGGTGCCAATCGGGCGGTCCCACAGGGTTTCACCGGTTTCAAGGTCGATTGCCCGAATGCCACCATAAGGCGGACGCGTGCAGGGCACGCCGGTCACATTGTTCCGCCAGCCGGCATTGACGCTGATCCCGTATGGGGCACCGGTTTGGGGGTCTGCGGCACCTTCGGCATTCGTGCCGCCGCTTTCGCCGGTCTCCATCTCGTTGATCGGTTTGGACGTCACTTCATCTCGCGGCGCCAGCCGGTTGTAGTTGGGCACATCATTGTAGTTGGCGATAATGATCCCACGGTCCGTATCGACAGCGATCGACCCCCAGTCGGACCCGCCGTTGTAGCCGGGATACTGGATCCATGGCTTTTCACTGGAGGGCGGCGTGAAGAACCCGTCGTAATTGGCGAGGCGGAACTGGATGCGGCACCAGAGCTGATCGATGGGGGTAAAGCCCCAAATATCCTTTTCTTCGAGCGGCGGCTTGCGCAGGGTGTGCCATTTGCTGATCGGCTGGGTATCCGAAATGTAATTCGGTTCAATGTCGCCCTTCGGCAGATCGGTGAGTTCGCCGACCGGAGTCAGTGGCTCACCCGTTTTGCGGTTCAGGATGTAGATGTCGCCCTGCTTGGATGGCAACAACACCGCGGGGGTATCCTGATAGTCAATCAGCGTTGGCTGGGAACCGAGGTCGTAGTCCCACACATCATGGCGCACAGTCTGGAAATGCCAGACCTCCTCGCCAGTCGTCGCATCCAGCGCAACAAGCGAGGTGGCGTATTCGTCCTCCACCTCGCTACGGTTGGACCCATAATAATCGACCGAGGAATTGCCCAGCGGTAGGTAGACCATGCCCAGCTCCTCGTCAGCGACGGCCGTGGTCCACATGTTGGGCGTGCCCCGGGTGTAAACCTCGCCTTCCGGCGGGCCATTGCGGTTCTGGTCGGGAGCGGCCAGATCCCAGGCCCAGGCAAGCTCCCCGGTCACGGCGTCATAACCACGGACCACGCCGGAGGGCGCATCTTCCGCCTGACCGTCCTTGACCTGTGCACCCGTCACGACGTCGCCACGCACGATGGCAGGTGGAGCCGTCACGGCATACCAGCCTGGCACCCGCTCACCAATGTCCTGCCACAAGTCGACGGTGCCGTTTTCCCCAAAGTCTTCGCACGGCGCGCCGGTTTCAACATCAACAGCAACCAGCTTGGCATCCAGCGTGCCCTGAATCACGCGCGTTGCGCAGGCATCATCTTCGGCTGCGTCGGGATTTCTGTAAACCGAGACGCCGCGGCATGTGGCACCGTAGGGAATCGCATCGTTCGGGACGCCCGGATCGAAGCGCCAGTTTTCCTCGCCGGTGGCGGCGTTCACCGAAATGAGGATATTCATTGCGGAACACATCAGCAGATCGTCGCCGACCTTGAGGGGTGTAACTTCGGGCGAATATTTGCCTTTCGCCGTGCCTTCGGGCAGATCGCCGGTGTGGAAGGTGAAGACCTGTTCCAGCTGGCCGACATTTTCGGCCGTAATCTGATCCAGTGGGGAATAGCGGGTTGCCTGCGCGTCTCCGCCCCAATAGGGCCAGTCACTGCCCAGTTCCATCGGAGGCTGGGCAGGGGTGACGATTGTGCCGCTTGTCGTCTGGGCGTCTTCGGTTAGGCTTTGGGCAGTTTGTGCTGTGGTCTCCTCCTCGGCGTCCGGGAACTCGTCCTGGGTTTGGGCTGTATCCGGTTCCGCAGACTTCGCCTCCGGCGCGGTCTCATTTGTTGAGCTGGACGGCGGGGATAGTGTCGGCTCGTTCGTGGTCGCCTGCTGCGCATGAAGAGGTATAGAACCTGCTAGGATAGCGGCCGTGGCGAAAGAAATAATACGTGTCATCCGAAGCTTCTCCGTATCAATGTTTGGAAGAGTGGCGTTTCAGCGCTGGAATACAGAGCAGCACAAGAAGGAGGATCAGGGTCGGTGCGACAAGTCGCGGGACCTCGGCCCACCAGTCGGCTCCGACTTCCCACCAAGCCCAGGCGACCGTTCCGACCCAGACAACGAGATAAAGCCAGACGGACGCCATCATGTAGCGGTTCAGCAGGATACCGGTGGCCGTCAGGCCAAGGCCCGCGATGCCGTAATACCAACTTCCGCCAAGAAAGATCAGCCAGATGCCCCCAGCCAGAATGACCGCACCGAAAAGGACGCAGACCCAGCCGAGGATCTTGACGCCCCAGACCGTTTCATGACGGCCTGACGGATTGGAGGGGGATGTTGCGATGTCGGACATTGGAACCTCCTTCTGATCGTTCGAGTATGCGTGCGTCCAGCGAGAGCCACACGTTAAGCTAACGGCGAGTTGGCGGGTTTGTTCCAAACAGAATGTGATATGCCATCAGTGATGCGAACACCGGTCGCCTGCTGTCTCAGACGAAATAGAGCGTCACCGGCACGGCCAAAATCCGGCAGAATGGCCCTTCGATGGCTCCTCAAGTTTTTTTTGCAACAGAGCCAACAAAAATACCCCCGCCGGTCAAAACCTGCGGGGGTAGGAATGTCGTGCTGGATAGGGCGTTTTGAGGCGTCAGTCCCACCAGCCTTCGTCAACACTTTCTCGCTCTTCGAGCTGTTCTTCGGAAAGACGCGTGACGTAGGAATAGCTCTCGTCGTCAACGGCGACAAGCTTCACATCCTCTACTGGTAGCATCACATGTTTGTCACCAATGTCGAGAAAACCGCCGACTTCGGCAACAATGCCAATCATTTTGCCTTCTCGGTTAAGGATCACATCTTCAATTTCACCGATATCATTCCATCCTTCGGCGGTACTCGTGTAATAAGTGTCGGCTTCCCAAGACCCCTCGTCGTAGGACTCGTTCATGGTGTAGATGGTGCCGCCAGTAATGTCGCGGGTCCGGATCAGGTTGGAATAGTTGATCATGTCGGCGAGGACGGGTGTCGAGACAAGAGCAGCTGCGGCGGTTGCAAGAAGAAGACGTTTCATAATTTTCCTCCAAGTTGGATTATAGGTTTAGAACGGGGCGCCACCAATTACAGGCTGCACCCGCTGCTCTCAATTCAACCCGATACACCCGGATTTTGTTCCGTATTTTTCAATCCAACTCTCCCGTGTGGGTCAAATCAACCGGACCCTACGAAGCCTACATTGCGTGTCTTACCGGTCATTCTGGGGAAATTGCAGCTTGGCCATGACGGACAGGCACGCCATCTTTGACTTAGTCTATTCGGGGTTTACTTTCATGTGTCATATTCCTCATATCATGGCGTCCTTATCCAGGCTGCGGTTTGAGGCTATCCCACTGCATTCTGCCCGAAGAGCAAGATTAGAAGCGCTTGGTGTTGGCTATCCGGTCCAGATCCTCCATAGAGGTCTCGTTGCTCAGGAAAAGCGCGATGGGCCGCAGAGTATCGAAATGACTGAAGGCGATTATTACGGTGATAGTGATCGGCACAGCCAGAACGGTGCCAATGATCCCCCATAGCCAGCCCCAAAGTGCCAACACAATCAACACCACCAGAGGTGAAACAGACACTTGCTGTCCCTGAACTCTTGGGTCGATAAAGTTACCGATTACCTGTTCGATGACCAGAACGCCACCTCCGATGATCAATGCGGACGATGGGTCTTTCTGGACAAACGCGTAGATCACTGGCAGCACGCCAGCAACGAGGGATCCTATCGTGGGAACAAAATTCAGCAGGAAGGCCAGAAATCCCCATACCAGCAGCAGGTCGACCCCGAAAAGCCATAACCAAAGCGCATAGAGCGCCGCTGTCAATAAGCCCATCACCGTGCGGGTGACAAGGTAGCGCATGAGTCTCTCGGAAATGACACGTAGGGTGTTCTGCATATCGCGGTTTGTACGCCGAGATGCGACCGCATCCAGTTTTTCGCTCCAGTGCGGAGCTTCAACCAGCATCAGCAAGGTCAGGAAGATGACGAAAATCACCCCTCCAAGCGTCCTACCAGTCTTGTTGATTACACTGTTGGCAAATCCCGAGATCCACTGCGATGCCGCATCTCCCAGTGATTTCACTGCGCTGGTATAGGTTTCTCGCAGAAGTATGCTGGATTCTGTATTTGTACCCTGTCTGTCTGGTGCGGCGGTTGCGTCGGCACGCATATCAAGATCCAACCAAGACATGAGCGGCATTTTTTCGGCCCCGGAAAACTGATCTGCAATCTGTCCCGCCGCGATCCAAAGGCAGGTTACAAAAAGCCCCACGCCACACAGGACAGTAGCAAGCGCGACAACATGCCCCAACCAAGCGATCCTTGTAGGCAAATGCGCTGCCGTCATTCTGTCGAGAGGACGAACCATCAGCGTAAGAAAAAAGGCCAGAATGACCGGCACCACAACGGTCGTCATCGCACGAAGAGCCCAACCCGAGAGAATGATCACAATAATGGTGATCAGCCAAGGGTTCGCTTTATGCCATGCGCTGTGTCCATCTGCTGGGGAAAGGCCTTTGTCTGACATGTGGCGTCCTAATTTATTTGTGAGACAACTCGGAAAACATCAACAGCGTGGATTCATTAGACCAATTCCCTAGGTCAAGCGGCGCCGAGACTACCGGGATGCTTCAGGGAATCATTCTGCTAGCAGCAAGAGCCCGAACTTGCGTCCTTCTCCGTCTGCTAGCAATTCGAAGCCCGCGTGCGTGAAGTTCTTATCGAATAGCCGCTCACGGTTCGGGTTCCCCTCACTTAACCAGTCCGACAGAAAACTCCTCACATCACCTGCCACCAACTCTTGACCACATCCGCTGCACGCTCCCGCAACAGCGGATAGTCGAGCCCAGTTTCCCTCGATTTCCGATAGACCCTTCAAGTCTTTTAGGCGATATCCAGACAGGTCTTCGGGGAGCATACTGGCGGCGCTATTTGTCAGGGTGTCGCTGGCTTTGATCTGCGGCAACCCTGCTTTGGACCGGGCCGCGTTGAGCTGATCGAGAGCCATCTCCGTGGCGTCTCCCACGGAGAGTGCTTCGGTGCCATCACCCCGCGTCGTGCCGGGCCCAGCGAAGGTTTGAACGGCATAGATGACGTTGTCGCTCGACGCTGTCGCAAAGCCGAACCGTGACAGCCCTTTGCGCAAGATATTGGCGCGGTGTTCGGCGCTGTTCATCCATCCCTTGTGAAATGCCTCGACCCGGTTGATGTCCGGGGGCGTCTGACAACTCGTGCATTTGGCGATATTTTCGGCCACCAGTTCCCACTCACTGCCGCCGGCTTCAAGGTAGCGCTCTCTCGGCCCTTCACCTTCGGGGGAGGTGTGAGAATAATAGTTTCGTTTCAGCATGTCCTGTGCATGGGCCATCGCGGAGGCGTTCAAATCTTCGCCTGCCGTCAGTGTGGGCAGGCCTTCGTCTGCACGCGATGTGTTGACGAGCTCGAGCGCACGCTCGCGCAGTCCGTCCATGACGCTCTCTGCCTGAACCATGGTAACAGTGCCGGCCAGTAAAGCGGCGATGAGTAGTCTCAGAGCCATCGGTCGTCCTTTCGAGGCAGTTGGGCTGAAGTCTCAGCGCTTGTGATCGGGTTTCCCCTTGCGCTCGGTGCTAGCAAAATCTTCGAGTTGCTCTTCAGACATCGAGTCGAGCATTTCGCAAGCGGCACCCTGCAATGCGCTCTTTTTTGTCTCTCCCCGTTTGGCGGAAAGTGCCGCCCCGGCGGCTTTCTGTTGTGCTTTCGATTTGGCTGGCATGGGTTCCCTCTCGCTGTCAGGTCTCAATCCGACAACGGGGGATGCTGAAAAAAGGTTCCTTGTAGAACTTTTCAGTGCTGGACGCTGTTAGTCAGGCAAGTATGAAAGGAAGGAGAAGGAGAAGGAAATGAACTACTCTCGCTTTGCAATGATGATCTTGGCCTCCACCTTTTTTATGTGCGTACTGACGTATCTGAACACATACGCTCTCGAGCATATCTTTTTTAGTGAAACACGCGCCTACATGACGATCCTGATGGGCGCGACCATGGCTTTTGTCATGATGGCGTTCATGATGCCGCGTTCAGATCTGTTTCCGCCTCGCCCTCTCAGGCATCCTCGTGAGCTTCGTGCTCCATATGACCGCGCTTGGCCAATCTGTCGGCGACCATCAGGCAAATCATTGCCCACACCCCTCCTGCGAGCCAGCCCGCAGCAACATCGGTAGGCCAGTGGACACCCATGTAAACTCTGCTTATTCCGACAAGAATCGTCAACAAAACAGCGACCATCAAGATATAGACCTTGAGAATAAGCCCTGGCTGGACGCGGGCAATCAGCACTCCTATCGACAGATAGACAATCGCGGCCATCATGGAATGCCCCGAGGGAAAGCTGGCTGTTTGGACCATTGACCCATGGGGCACCAGATCGGGTCGAGGGCGATCAAAGAATTCTTTTGCGATACTGCTGAGCACGATACCGCTTCCTACTGTTGCGACTAGATACAGCATCGACGTCCAGCGGTGACGCAGCAAGAAGAACACAGAAGCTATAAGTGTTGTGAGAACAAGGACGGCGACCCCGCCCAGGGCCGTCAGATCGCGTCCCATTTCTTCCAGCCACCACGGGCCGATCGGATCGGATAGATCGCCAGATGTTCGCAGAAGCAAGAGGATATCACGATCAAGGCTTTGGGTTGAGCCTTCGGCAACTTCTTCAATTAATTCTGCCAGCGTCCATATCGCGACCAAAGTGACGCTCAAAAGGGACAATGTCGTGAGCTCGACGTGGCGGCGGCTCCATTTAATGAGTGCGATTACGTATTCGGACTTCATGCTGTGTACCTAAATAGTATGATTGGCTCGTTCATCCACTACAGTGGATGCCAAAACATTTTTTTTCGCCCATATATTGTATATCGAAGAACACTCTCAATATGCGCCTAGTGCTGTATCTTTGGTTGCTTGGTTTGCTTCGACCGAAATGACGCACCCGACCAGTCGTTGCCCGATTGCAAGGCGACACGGATGTCTTTCTTTGCTTCAGAAATGTCATTCTTCTGTAACCGAGGTGGCGGGTTGTCACTTCGCTTGTGACAAAGCACGGCCTCGACAGGGTAGTGGTCTGAGCCAAAGCTCCGAAGAACCTCAAACCTGTCCACTGTGAAGGCCTTTTGGTGGAAGACATGATCCAACGGCCACAGCATCCATGGTGACTGCGCATCATAGGTCGCATTGTAACCATGATCGTCTCTTGGATCAATCAGACCGCCAATACGCTGGAATCTCTCGATGGAGGCCTCCCAGGGAACGGCATTCAGATCGCCGGCATTCTTCAGATCGGTGCGGATCGAGTGGTAAGACGTCATCTCGCGGTCTTCAACGACACCGGCTTCGATCAGAAGCCATGGCGCGTGGCAGATCGCAGCGACAATCTTGTCATTGGCGACGAAATCTCGCACCTTCTGAACGGTCACCTTATCGGTCCGAAAGATATCAGGGTTGATCTGGCCACCAGGCAGGACGAGACAGATGTAGTCTTCGACGTTGACGTCGGAAATCTTGAGGTCTGCCTCGACACGATCACCCCAATCGCTGGCCTTCCACCCTCCGATGGCTTCGCCGTCCAGGGTCGCAACGTGAACGGTTGCGCCAGCTTCTGTTAGTTGTTTTATAGGCTACATGAGTTCGGATTGCTCAAATCCGTTGGTGGCAAAGATAACGACCTTGGCGTTTTCAAGCACTGGCAAATGTGGCTCCTTTTGCTGCTAAACCGCCTCTTAGGGTCTGAATCTAAATTTTATGAGGGATATCAGTATTTTGCAATTCTCCGGGTGAGGAACCTGATACTGGCTACCAATGCCCAAGCGGTTGAGCTTTCGATGCTTTGCTCCCAATCCTTGGCGAGGCGGCGACATCGCCCGAGCCACGCGAAGGTACGTTCAACCACCCATCGCCTTGGCAAGGCCTCAAAGCCCTTGGCCGTATCAGAGCGTTTGATGATTTCAATGGTCCAGTCACGATGCCCCTTCAACGCTGTCCTCAATTTTTCTCCGGCATATCCGCCATCCATTGCCCGGCAGACAAGCGAAGCGCCGTCGAGAGGGAACGAAGACATGACGCAGCCATGGGAAACGGCCCCGAATGCTTTTGAGCACATCAGGCGCTCCATCTCGATCCTTAATGTCGGCGGCATGAACGACGACAAATTGCATCAAGCCAATGGTATCGGTAATGATATGCCGTTTGCGCCCTTGATCTTTTTTCCCAGCATCATAACCGGGGATCCCGCCAGTCATAGAAATAGCCCTAAACGGTCGTCATTGGCGGAAAGTCCTTGGGCTGCATGCCCCATTGGCAACCGGAACTGGCAATATACAAAATCACATTGGCAACATCCCGCAGGTCCGTCGTTCTTGGTCGACCGCCAGACTTGGCCGGTGGCAACAGGGGCGTCAACAGGGACTATTCCGCATCCGTCAAATCGCTTGGATATTGATCTGATTTTCGGCTATGCTCCTGCCGGGTAATATCAGTCCAGCTCATATGATCCTTCATCTCTTCGCAAAGACTGTGAATCACAAACTGCTGATATCGCTCAACTACTTTTCGGTCAGGCTCTAAGGGGTTTGGAACTATATACAAGTAAATAACCAGCCGCTTGAGGCCAAATCACCACCTTAAGCCGCGAATTGAATCATTCAGGACAACACGGAAACCTCCTTTTTCAACCGCACTCCTGAAATCTCTGTTTCATGAACGCCAAAGACAGAAATGCGGCGAAGCACAAGAATATATAAGGTGAAGTACGTAACTCATTAAGACCCAAAACCAAAACCTATTTCATCAAGAATCCAGAAAATAGAGTAAGGATCAATCTCTAAAACTGATAAAAGTCCCTATTATTTGAATTTTTTAGCAAAAATTGTGATTTTCATCATATCAATAGCAATGATTGACAGCTATCTCATTAATGAGGTACGAACCTCATTAATGGCATTTTTGATGGTTTTTCGCAAGTATCCAACCAACTTGGCCATGACGTTTCCGATGCCGTCGGTCAGTGTGACTTGAGGTCTTCCTCCAAACGACAGGAAGAGTTCATTGGCCTCTGGAGGGATTGCAAGCGCATCAGAAGCGACGAGAAGGCTTGAGCGGCAAACAGCCTCACCGGCACGCATTTCAAAAGGGTGGCAGGAGGCACTTAAAATGAAATCCGAGAAAGGACTTAAAATGAAAACGATGACTTTCGGTGTTGTGGTGGGAAGCCGTGGCTTCTTTCCGGGTCATCTCGCGTCGACCGGACGCGAGCATATGATCAACGCTCTGGAGAAAGCCGGCCACAAGTGTATTGTTCTCAGCCCGGAAGACACTCAGCATGGCGCTGTTCAGTCGTTCGCTGATGCGAAACAGTGCGCTGCGCTCTTCAAAGCCCATTCTGATGACATTGACGGGGTTATTGTCACGCTTCCCAACTTTGGTGAGGAGCGGCCAATTGCCGATACGATCAGGCTTTCAGGCTTGAAAGTGCCGGTGCTGATTCAGGCAACTCCGGATGATCCGAAGAATATGTCGATCCAGTGGCGGCGCGACAGCTTCTGCGGAAAGATGTCAGCCTGCAACAACCTTCGACAATATGGTATCCGCTACTCCCTGACGAAATCGCACTGTGTCGATCCACTCAGTGATGAGTTTCAGGAAGACCTCTCGCGGTTCTCGGCAACCTGTCGCGTCGTTGGCGGCTTGCGCGGGCTCCGCATCGGTGCCATCGGTGCTCGGCCAGAGGCGTTCAATACGGTGCGCTATAGCGAAAAGCTTCTCGAAGCTGCTGGCATTTCTGTCGTCACTCTTGATTTGTCAGAAATTCTGGGCCGGGTTTCAAGGCTTGACGACAACGCCGCAATCGTCACTGAAAAGCTGGATGCTATTAAGAACTATATCTCGACCGATGGCGTGCCAAACCCGGCTATCCTCCGGCAAGCCAAATTGGCTGCGGTGACGGAAGAATGGATGAAAGAGGCTGACGTCTCGATCAGCGCCATCCAGTGCTGGACGTCTCTTGAGGAAAACTACGGCGTCGTACCGTGCACGATGATGAGCATGATGAGTTCCAAGCTTATTTCCAGCGCCTGTGAGGTTGATGTCTGCGGCCTGATTGGCATGCATATGCTTGCGCTGGCGTCGGGATCGCCAAGTGCGCTGCTCGACTGGAACAACAACTACGGTGCAAACGCCAACAAGGCTGTCTGTTTCCACTGCAGCAATCTGCCGAAGGAATTCTTCAAAGACTACAAGATGGATTTCCAGGAGATTATCGCCGGCACTGTTGGAAAGGAAAACACCTATGGGACGGTCGATGGTTCAATCAAGGCCGGGCACATGACCTACATCCGGGTCAGTACGGACGATACCTCCGGCCGCATCCGTGGTTATGTCGGGGAAGGAAAGTTTACCGAAGATCCTCTGGAGACATTCGGCGGCGCCGGTGTTGTTGAAATCCCAAGCATGCAGAAGCTGCTGCATTATATTTGCGAAAACGGCTTCGAGCATCACGTCGCTGCAAATTTTGCATCAGTGAGTGATGCCATTGTCGATGCGACCAAGCAGTATCTGGGCTGGGATTTCTATCTCCACGACGCAGCAGACTAAGACAAAATCGAGAAGAGAGACCCTGCCTGCCCGACAGGACAGGGCTCTCCTTCGATGACTGTTCAGCACCAAATCCTCTGACGTTTAGGCTAGGGTCAAAACCTATTGATACCATTGAACTGGCGAAGAAAATCAGATTCAATCTATCCAATCATTAGATTGGAGGCTTGAATGGGACATCTATATTGTTTGTCGGACTCACAATGGGCGGTTATTGAGCCGCTTTTGCCGAATAGCAAAGGCGGTACCCGTCGAGTGGATGATCGCCGAGTGATTTCCGGTATCATCTATGTTTTGAAGGTGGGCTGCTGCTGGTGCGACTGCCCTGCAGTTCATCGCAAGCGCTGTTTCAGCCCCACATTGCTGCTTCCAGACGGATCTGCGATGAGATCTTCATATTGATATTTATGGAGTATCTCCATGGAGAGTACGACGGAGTTTCTCACTCCTGTAGCGCGCGTCCGTGGTCGTCCGCGCAAATGGACGGATGAAGAGAAAGCTCAGATTGTGCCGGAGAGCCTCCGTCCTGGTGCCCGGGCGCATGAAGTCGCTGAGCAATATGGGGTTCGCCCGAACCATCTTTCCTCCTGGAGGACGGCGGCACGACGGGGCAAGTTGGTTCTCCCCGAACCTGAGGGTGAGATTAGATTTGCCAGTTTGGTGGTCGAGGATGCGTCGGCCCCGGAACCTCGCGTCATTGCAGATAGACCTGAGATTCATTGCGGTTCCATCACGATCCGGCTGGAAGCAGGAGCAAGCGTGAGCCGAATAGCCGCTGTGGCACGATCTCTGGCACGCACATCATGATCTTCCCCTCGAACCATGTGAAGATATTGTTCGACACCAAACCTGTCTACTTCCCTAAAGGCCATGCGGTTTGGCAGCCTTGATCAGGAATGAACTAGACAAGGCCCCCTTCACAGGGACAGTGTTTGTCTTCCGGGCCCGTCGGGCTGATCGATTGAAGCTTCTCTATTGGGAAGGGTCCGGTCTTGTGATGACCTACAAGCGGTTGGAGGAGCATTCCTTTGCCTGACCCCAAATTCGGGATGGCCTGATGCGGCTTGAACCTGCCCAATTTGAAGCCTTGTTTGCTGGTCTAGACTGGCGTCGGGTTCGATATTCTTTGGGTCTTGATGGCAGAAATCTGCTAAATCAGGGTCATGTTGACCGAAGCCGATCTGCCCGATGATATTGATGCTTTGAAAGCGCTGGTGATTGCCAGCAAAGCCCATGGTGCCCGTCAGGATGAGCGGATTGCTGAGCTGGAGAAGCTGGTAAAGGCCTTCAAACAGGCGCTCTTCGGCAGCAAGTCAGAAAAGGTTGATCCCGATCAGTTCCAATTGGCCCTTGAGGATCTGGAAACAGCCATTGCCGTAGTGCATGCCGCCGATGAGGCAGCCCCTTCCCCAATAGAGCGCAAACGCAAGAAGTGCCGGTCTGCCAATCGCGGGGCCTTGCCAAAGCATTTGCCGCGCATCGAAGAGGTGATCGAACCAGACAATCTGGTTTGCTCCTGTGGTGGTGAGTTGCACTGTATCGGTGAGGATGTGACCGAACGGCATGATGTGATCCCAGCGCAATTCCGGGTCATTGTCACCCGCCGCCCCAAATATGCCTGCAGATTCTGTACGGACGGCGTTGCTCAGGCCAAGGCTCCAGCACGACTGATTGAAGGAGGCATGCCCACTGAGGATTTGGTGGCTCATATTGTGGTCAGAAAATATGCTGACCACTTGCCACTCTATCGTCAAGCTCAGATCTATTCCCGGCAAGGTATTGATCTCGACCGTTCCACTCTTGGGGATTGGGTTGGTCGGGCTGCCTTTGAATTGCGCCCCGTTTTTGATGCCTTGGTTACCGATTTGAAGCAATCAGGCAAACTCTTCATGGACGAGCCAAGAGCGCCAGTTCTCGATCCCGGTAAACGCAAGACCAAAACCGGCTACTTCTGGGCCCTTGCCCGGGATGATCGGTCATGGGATGGAAACGGGCCACCCGGCGTGGCCTTCACCTACGCTCCGGGGCGGAGCGGCAAATATGCAGAACAGATATTGCAGGGCTTCAGCGGCATCCTGCAGGTGGACGGCTATGCTGGTTACAATCGACTGCTCAAACGGGCAAGCCAGGACATCCGTCTTGCCTATTACTGGGCTCATGCTCGCAGAAAACTGGTAGAGATTACCCGCACTGGCAATGCTCCCATTGCCCAAGAGGGTATCAACCGCATTGTCAAGCTCTATGGCATCGAGAAAGAAATCAAAGGAATGGATGCAGATGACAGGCGGACCGTCCGACAGGGAAAGTCTGCCCCTTTGATTGCTGAATTGGAAATATGGGTTGAGCAGCGCCGTGCCCGTGTCTCCGCGAAGTCACCATTGGGCGAGGCTCTTGCCTATGTCGCCAAATTCTGGGATGGGCTTTGTCTGTTCCTCACCGAAGGTCGTATCGAAATGGACAACAACAGCGTCGAGCGGACAATCAGGCCGATTGCTCTGAACAGAAAGAACGCTCTCCTTGCCGGACATGATGCAGGAGCCACAAATTGGGCAACCATCGCATCGCTCATCGAGACCTGCAAACTCAATGACGTTGATCCTCATACATGGATGACATCCACCCTCAAAGCCATCGTAAATGGTCACAAGCAGAGTGACATCGACGAACTCCTGCCTTGGAACTTCCTGCGCAACGTGTGACCGAAACAGCGCTTGCTGTGATGCTGTGATGCTGTGATTCAAGCATCACATAAACCAAAGAGTATCGCATCGCTGGCCGTCCGTGCATGCTGCTCTGCTGACCACAACGGCGCTGTCTGCTGCCCTGCTGTCGGTGCCGCCAACTATGGCCGGTATTACCGATTGAGTCCTCGAAACAGACAAAACGGCCTTGTCGCAAAGTTTTGAAGCTATATGCCTTGGTATTGTTGCTAAGGGAGAAGTGAAGCTGCAGTTTATCAGTGCCTTTGTCTGGACCCCGCACCTTCTGGTCAGTTTGCCGACTTTATTGGCCATCACATTGATGCACTTTTTCCCGCAGAAAAAGTCCCGGCGCGAGCTTGCCTTCACCATGCTTTGTGTGTTCGTTTCTCTCGTCCCTGCCGCCAATCACGCCTATCTGGAAGACGATAGCGCCATAGACATTTACTTCGGGCAGGTGCTGGCAATCATTGCTTTCAATGTCGCCTTCCCGATGACCATCAAATACAAGGTGATTGCATCAGGGTTTGCAACATTGTGCATGTCGCTGTCGGCGATCATGTTTTTGAACGCTTCGTGGAACACAGTTTCGGCGATTATAGAGACCTATTTTGCGGCTATGGTCTTTTCCCTCGTTGCCAGTTATAGCATCGAGAAAGCAGATCGAAACAATTATTTGCTGATGCTGCGTGTGAGCATTCGCAATTTCGTTATCCAACAGCAGGCCGAAGAACTTGCATTGTTATCGCAGACGGACCCTCTGACCGAGCTGCCCAATCGCCGTGCTTTTGATATCCGTCTTGCTGCTGAAATCGAAACAGCCCCAGATATATGTACCGGCTGCTGTTCGCAAGAGATTTCTTTGCATGTCGCAGGAAGTCGCTCATATGTATCCGATGGGGTGGACACCCCTCCGACGGCATAAGTGTGCCAAACTGGAGAGGTACTCACCAAGCTGAGTAGGAGATTTTCATGAAGCAGGTTTTCATAATCGGGATAGATTTGGCAAAGAACACATTTCAGGTTCATGGCGCAACGAAAGCTGGCAACCGCATCTTCAACAAGAAGGTAACACGTGCCAAGCTGATTTCTTTTCTCACAGAGATCCCCAACTGCATAGTTGCAATGGAAGCCTGTGCCAGTTCGCATTATTGGGGCGCAGAATTGAGGCGCTCGGGCATACCATCAAGCTGATCCCACCTGCTTACGTCAAACCATATGTCAAGCGGCAGAAAAATGACGCCAATGATGCCGAAGCGATCGCAGAGGCGGCCTCTCGTCCCACAATGCGCTTTGTTGCGGTAAAGAGTGTTGAAAAACAGGCTTCTGGAATGGCTCTCCGCACCAGAGATTTGCTCATACGGCAGAAGACGCAGACAATTAATGCCTTACGTGGGCATTTAGCCGAATATGGAATTATAGCCCCTTGCGGAACGGTTTATCTCAATCGCCTGCAAGAAGCCGTAAATGACCCGGAAACAGAGTTACCTGATGCCGTAATTGCCAATGCTCAGATACTTCTTGATCACATTGCGTCTTTAGCAGGTCAGATTAGCCAATTGGAAAAGGATATTCGTGAGGCGGCAAGGCAAGATGAGCGCGCAAGGAAACTGATGAGCGTTCCTGGAATTGGTCCGATCACTGCTGTAGCTCTAACCGCCCTTGCACCTGGCCCGGCAAGCTTTCGCAAAGGTAGAGATTTCGCCGCTTGGACGGGTTTGACGCCAAAACAATATTCATCGGGAGGAAAGGAACGCATCGGTCATACCTCGAAAATGGGGCAACGCGACTTGAGGCGGCTTCTCATCATTGGAGCGGCGTCAGTTGTTAGGTGGGCTATACGGCGTGGTTCCGATCAAGGTGGCTGGCTCGGGCAAATGTTGGCGCGCAAGCCAAGAATGCTGGTAACCGTCGCATTAGCCAACAAAATGGCCCGGGTTGCATGGGCCTTGATGTCTAAGAACGAGAAATATAAGGATCCCGCGATGGTATAATCCATCTTTATTGCCATAGCGAGGCATGTAGGAAGGGCGTAGGTAAGTAAGGACAAACGATCAACGAGACAGGGTTGGGAGAACCAGACACAGGCCGTGCGCCGCAGAGCGCGCGTATCCGAATTGGACCCGACCCGCGTATCTCCATACGGGCCCGTGGCGTGTTGATGCCACATCTGGAGGCCGAACACACGACAGCACCTGATCCTTGTTCATATTGACCAAAAACTTCTTGCATTTTCCGGGGTGTCCACACACGGCCTTTTGATCGACACGCGGGTCGTGGCCATGTTGGAGTTACGCTCGCACCGTGATCTCATTAGCGGAAAGGTCCATATTGACCGAAAGGGCGGGACTATGCAGAATTTTGTGCCCTGGCGCTTTGATTACGCCATTTGGAAACGATCTTCGAACATTATTGCGAACTGGCTTTTCACTGAGTGCCATTCGCGCACGGAGCGTTTCCATTCCACAGAAGTAGCATTCAGGGCGAGATAAATCAATTTCGCAGCTGCCTCGTCACTGGGGAAATGCCCGCGGGAGCGAACGGCCCGGCGGATTTTCGAGTTCAGTGCTTCAATGGCGTTCGTGGTGTAGATCAGCCTGCGCACTTGGGGCGGATAGTCAAGGAACGGGATCACCTCGTTCCAAGTCCGGCGCCAACTCGGCGCGATTGCCGGGTATTTGGCGGCAAGGTCGCTGTTTTCGAACTCCGCCAGCGCAGTCTCCGCGGCTGCTGCGTCCACAGCGGTGTAGACAGCCTTAAGAGCCGCTGCGACGGCCTTGCGATCCTTGTAGCTGGCAAAGCTCATGGAATGGCGCAGCAGATGCACGATACAGGTCTGGACCTGGGTCTGAGGAAAGGCTGCCTCGATGGCCTGGGGGAAGCCCTTCAGACCGTCCACGACGGCGATGAGAATGTCCTGAACGCCACGGTTGCGCAGATCGCTGAGAACTTTAGCCCAGAACTTGGCACCCTCATTGGCCTGGAACCAAAGCCCCAGAACGTCGCGGGTGCCGTCCGGGAGAACAGCCAGGGCCACAAAAACCGCCTTGTTCAGAACCACGCCGTCGGTGCGGATCTTGACCCGGATCGCGTCCATGAACACAATCGGATAACACGGTTCCAGCGGGCGGTTCTGCCAGGCGGTCACTTCCTCCATCACGGCATCGGTGATCGCCGAAATCAGGCTCGGGGACGCCTCTATACCATAGATATCCTCGATATGCCCCTGGATCTCGCGGGTCGTCATCCCGCGCGCGTACATGCTGATGATCTTGGTGTCGAACTCGGGAAAGCGGCGCTGATACTTGGCGATCAGCAGAGGATCAAAGCTGCCGTTGCGGTCACGGGGAATGTCGAGAATGACCTTCCCGCTGTCGGTGGTCACCGTCTTCTGGCTGCGGCCATTGCGACGATTTGGCGCCTGGTTCGCGCCTTCAGGCGGCGCATCGGCGCGTTCTTCGGTCAGATGCTCGTCCAGTTCGGCGCTCAGGGCTCGTTCGGCCAGCGCCTTGGTCAGTTCTTGCAGAATCCCGTCCTCTCCGAACAGATCGCCCGCTTTGCGGCCTTCCATCAGATGATCCAAAAGGGCTTTGTCGATGCTCATACGTGGGTCTCCTCATATTAGAGTTACCACGCCAGGGCACAAAATTCTCCATAGTCCCGAAAGGGCCGTCAGATTCTGGGGGCGTATTTTTCTGTTCCATGCAGTCAGTCTATCGCGAACTCCTTTGAGGCCGAAAATGGTTTCAGATTCCAATCTCGACCGCATTTCTTGGGCGCATCAAACGCCGTTTTGTGTCTGAGGATACTCCAAGCCATCCGGGCCAGTTTGTTGGCCAAAGCTATCGCCAGCTTGTTCTGGTTCATGCGTTCTGATGCCCTTATCAGCCATTCACCAAAACTGAAGTCTGGCCATCGATTGGATCGCATCAGAATAACCCTCGCCGCTTGCACAAAGAGCATCCGCAAATATCGGCTGCCCCGTTTCGATATGCGTCCAAGTATTGTTCGGCCCCCTGTGCTGTGTTGACGGGGAACCAAACCGACCCAGGCGGCAAAATCGCGCGCTCGATCAAAGGCTTCTCCAGTTCCGACAGCAGCAACCATCGCAGTCGAGATTACCGGACCAATGCCGGGGATCGTCATCACGTTGATGCAGTTTTCTTCCCTTTGGCTGATCTCTTCTATCTCCTTGGAGACAGCCTCAATCCTGTCATCAAGCCAGAGCCAGTCTCCATAGAGGCCAAACAGGATACTGCGCATTCGGGGCGATATCTCATCTTTGCGCTGTTCGAGAATGGTTTCGAAGGAATTTTTCAAAGCCCGCAGCCCCTTGCGAACCGTAATGCCCTGTTCAATCAAAAATGCACGGATCTGGTTTATCGTTGCTGTGCGACGGGACACCAAGCGGGACCTGACGCGATGAAGAGCTTGCAGGTCGAGCTGGTCCTGGCTTTTCTCTGGCACTGTCGGCAAGTTCGGCCGCAAGGCTGCCTCCGCAATGGCCTCAGCATCATTGTAGTCATTCTTCTGGCCCTTGATGAAGGGCTTCACATAAATGGCAGGGATGATCCGAGGTTTGAACCCGAGTTTGCGCAAGCATCGACTGACAAAGTGGGCGCTCAGGCATGCTTCCATACCGACAACGCATCTCGGAAAATTTTCGAAGGTCTGCAGCAGGGCAAGTCGTTTGATTTTCTTGCGCAGAACAAGTTGGCCATCGTAATCAAAGCCAACCAGATGGAACGTGTCTTTGCCGATATCGATGCCAATCGACATCAATGCATCAATTGCTTTCTTCGTCATGCCACTTCTCCTAATCTGCAGTTGAAACAGTCAAACTATAACCTGCTGAGTTGGGGGAAGCAGCCGGTACATCCCATTCCTGACATTCGATTAAAGCGCAGCATTTCTATCGCTCGAAGGTGACAGTGCGGACTTCGCTAACAGACAAAGGAAACGGAAGTTCGGTGTGTTTCTGCCCGCAAATGCGAGTGGCAGGCACCCATACAGACGAGATCTGCTAATTGCAGGGAAACATCTCCATTAGAGACACTATGATCATCAAGTCAGCAGAGCTCCTTTGCATGGAAGGGTTCTGCTGAAGGTGCTTAATAACATCAGATTGTGCCTCTTTGGGGTTGAATGCTGCTCCGTGACAAACTTGCAGAGCTTCCCAAATCGCGCGGCTACGTTCTTTCTCGTCTTCTATGCGTGCGTGAGTTTGCACGTAAACAACTCCACCACCCATCTTGTAACTTTGGATGACCGCGGAAAAGTAGTCATTGCAGGCTCTCTGTTGAAGCGGATCATCGCTAAGGCACGCCCCTAGAAACTTCTCGCCTGTAAAACCTTTTGGTTCAAAGGCTACTGATGGCTCTCCATGAAAAAGCCAGAACAGTAAAGCAATTGCATATAACATTCGCAACTCCTGATGAAAGCCAAGTCAGAATACAACATTTCAACCTCTCTTGTTCAAGACTGGCGGAGAGGATTGTGATTGTTTGGTTGGCAAGAAAGCGGATGGAGGAGATAGAAGCAGCTCTATGCGGTCATTCACCAGCAGACATCTGCCTCAAAATGACTTCTGCATTGCTGCCATTCGAACGAAGTGCAGCATTTCAATCGACCAGATGGCGGGTGAGCGGACGAAGTCGATTTTCGGGTTGCGTCTGTTTCATATGCAGTATTTGGTTGCATGTGCGGCACTTAACCTGCAACGATCCCGCGCCCGTCGCCGAAACGGTCATTCAAATCCGCAATCTGAGCCAAATTCAAACTCGGCTTTCGTTAGTGGGACACTTGAAAAGTGCTCTCAAGCCTAGCGAGATAGCCAGCCGCCGTCGACGGGCAGAACTGTGCCGTGTATGAAATCGGCCAGTTCGCTTGCCAGAAAAGCGACCGGCCAGGCGATCTCTTCGGGCCGCCCCCAGCGGCCGACGGGTATGCGAGCCATCAAAGCAGCGCTGCGGTCTTCGTCAGCCTGTAGAGCGGCGGTGTTGTCCGTCGCTACATAGCCAGGCGCGACGGCGTTTACGTTGACACCGCCTTGCGCCCATTCATTTGCCAGTGCGCGGGTCAATTGGGCAATCGCACCCTTGGCCGCGGCATAGCCGGGTACAAGGACCCCGCCCTGGAATGACAGGACCGAGGCGATGTTGACGATCTTGCCACCGCCGCGCTCCAGCATACGCGCGCCGAGCGCACGGCTGAGCAGGAAAACCGCATCAAGGTTGACCGCCATCACGGCATCCCAGTCCTCCAAGCTGTGCTCGGCTGCGTGGTTCCGCCGGATGATCCCAGCATTATTCACCAAGATGTCGATCTCGGCTCCTGCGTCATCCAGTTGCGCGAGCAACGCCTTGATCTGATCCCTTTCGGAGAGGTCGCAATCCATTGGCCGAAACACACCGGGCAAGCCCGCAAAGGCCCCCTCCAGCGCCTGCGCCGTGATCGACGTGCCAAGCCCGATCACATCGGCGCCAGAGCGTGCCAGCACCTGTGCGATCGACAATCCGATCCCTCGGCTCGCTCCGGTGACGAGGGCTGTCTTTCCGTTCAGGTCGATCGTGGGCCCTGTCATATCAGAGGTCCGTCAACGTGCCGAGCGCACGCTCTGCCGTGAAAGTGACGGTCTCGGAGAGGGTCGGGTGTGCATGTACCGTCAGGGCGATGTCTTCTAGCGTTGCGCCCATTTCCATCGCCAGCACGCATTCGGCCAAGAGCTCTCCCGCGTTTCGGCCCACGATCGTTGCGCCAAGCAGGCGGTTCGTCTCGGGGCAGTAGACAAGCTTGGTCATCCCCTCGCCACCGCCCGAACTGAGGTTGCGCCCGCTTGCGGCCCAGGGGAAGCTGGCAACCTGATGGGCGACGCCGAGCTCTTTGGCTTGCGCCTGGGTCAGCCCGGCCCAGGCCAGCTCGGGGCTGGTGTAGGCCACCGATGGGATCAGGTCTGTATCAAGCGCCGCGGCGTGCCCGCTGGCGACCTCGGCGGCGACATGGCCCTGATGCGTGGCGCGGTGGGCCAGCATCGGGTTGCCCGTGACATCGCCGATGGCGAAAATCCCCTCCACGTTTGTGCGGCAGGTGCGGTCCACAGCGATGACACCGCGGTTGTCGATCTCGACGCCTGCGGCCTCGGGTGCAACCAAGTAGCCGCTCGCGCGGCGGCCAACGGCCTGAATGATGGCATCCGCCTTGAGCGTGCCGCCAAACCCGCCTTCGCATGTTAGGCTGAGCGCGGATTTTGTAGCTTTGACCTCTATGACCTTGGTGCCCGTATGGATCGTCACGCCTTCGGCTACGAGCGCGGAATGCAGGACCTTGACCGCCTCGACGTCAGCGCCGGGGGCGATCTGGTCCATGAATTCGATAACGGTCACCTTCGCGCCAAGGGCCGCGTAGACCGTGGCCATTTCCAGCCCGATGATGCCGCCGCCTACGATGGCAAGCGCCTTGGGCACGTCCCGTAGCTCTAGCGCGGCGGTGCTGTCCCAGATGCGATCATCGTTCGGCCAGCCGGGCAATTGCACCGGCGTCGAACCAACAGCAATCACTGCCTGATCAAAGCTCCATGCCGCTCCGTCGATGTCGAGGCTTTTCGCGCTCGTGAACTTGGCGGTGCCGCGCACCGTTTGAACTTTGCGCCGTTTGGCAAGGCCAGTGAGGCCGTCTGTCAGCGTCGCAACGATCCCGTCTTTCTTGTCTCTCAATTTGTCCAGATCGACCGAGACCCTGCCTGTCGAAATCCCCCAGTCGCCGCCATGTCGTGTTTCACGGATAACCTCAGCGGCATGAAGCAGCGCCTTCGATGGGATGCAACCTTCGTTGAGACAGACGCCTCCCAATGCGGCGCGTGGATCGACGAGGACGACTTTGCGCCCAAGATCGGCCGCACGAAAGGCGCAGGCATAGCCACCGGGGCCTGCGCCAAGAACGATCAGATCGGCGTGATTGTCAGCCATCTCCACCCCCTCAGACCATCATCCGGCGCGGATCGGCGATCAGCCCTGCCATATAACTCATGAAACGAGCCGCATCGGCACCGTTGATGACGCGGTGATCATAGCTCAGATCGAGCGGTACCATGTCCACCGGGCGTGCCGTGCCACCATCCCAAACGGTCACGGTTTCGGTGCGGGTGATCCCAAGGATTGCCACTTCAGGCGGATTGACGATGGGGGTAAAGCCAAGCCCGCCTATGCCGCCCAGATTGGAGATCGACATCGATGCGCCGCCCATCTCTTCGGGAGCGATCTTGCGGCTCTGGGCGCGGGTGGCGAGATCGGTGATCTCTGCCGCGATTTGCCACAGGCCCTTGCGATCAACATCGCGGACGACAGGAACCATCAGTCCGTGCGCCGTATCGACAGCAATACCGATATGGACGTAACCCTTGAGGATCAACGTCTTGCCATCGGCGCTCAGCGAGGCATTGAAGCGAGGGAACGCGCGCAAGGCCCTTGCCAGCGCCTTGGCCTGAAAGGCCAGCGCCGTGAGCTTGACACCGCGCGCCTGCGCCTCTGGTTTGAGCTCCTTGCGAAGAGCTTCGATTGCAGAAACATCGGCGCGGTCGTGATGGGTAACTTGTGGAATGAGCGCATTCGCCGCTCCCAGATTCGCGGAGGCCAATTGAGCAAAACGGCTCATTGGTTCTTCGCTGACAGGGCCGTAAGCAGCATGATCCACATCCCAATAGGACGTATCCGCAGCCGGGCCGGCGGCGTGATTGCTGCCCCCCAGATCCTCACGCGCGATGGTGGTTCGGCCCATATCTCGGGCCAGCCTCTCGAGGTCGATTCCCTTTTCCAGGGCCAACGCCCTGACCGATGGTGCTGCGATAACGTCTCTCATGTTCGCCCCCTTACCAGCTGGCTGAAATGTATTGGGTTTCCATGAATTCGAGCATGCCCTCATGCCCGCCTTCCCGCCCCAAGCCCGATTGCTTGACGCCACCAAACGGCGCGGCAGGGTCGCTCACGAGGCCGCGGTTGAGGCCGACCATGCCGTATTCCAAACGCTCGCAGACCTGCAGTGCGCGTTTGAAATCTTCGGAGAAAACATAGGCGACCAGGCCATACTCGGTGTCATTGGCGCGCGCGACAACATCTTCCTGATCGTTGAAAGTCTGGATTGCAGCCACAGGGCCAAAGATCTCGTCGCGCACGCATTCGGCGGTTTCAGGTACGTTCGAAAGCACTGTGGGAGGATAGTAATAGCCCTTTCCGTTTGGCAGGGTGCCTCCGCATTCGACTTTGGCGCCCTTGGCGACCGCATCGGCTACGAACTCGGCCACTTTGCCGCGCGTGTCGGCGTTGACCAACGGGCCCACATCGACGCTTGGGTCTGTCCCGTCGCCCATCTTGAGAGCAGACATGGCCTCGCTCAGGCGGCGGGTGAACTCTTCGGCAATGCTTTCGTGCACATAGATGCGGTTGGCAGCGGTGCAGGCTTCGCCGAGGTTGCGCATCTTGGCCAGCATGGTGCCTTCGATGGCTGTGTCCATATCGGCGTCTTCGAAGACCACCAGAGGTGCGTTACCCCCGAGTTCCATTGCGGGTTTGAGCACCTGGTCCGCCGCGCCTTTCAAAAGCGTGCGACCAACCCCCGTGGAGCCTGTGAATGACACGACCCGCACGCGCGGATCATGCAGCATGTGATCGACCAGTGCGCCGGTGCGGCGCGAGGGTAGCACGTTGACGAGCCCCGGCGGCACGCCAGCCTCTTCCAGAAGCGGCATCAGCGCCAGCATGGTCAGCGGCGTCTCGGAGGCGGGCTTGATGATCACAGCGCAGCCAGCGGCCAGCGCGGGCGCGATCTTGCGGGTGCCCATGGCGGCGGGGTAGTTCCACGGCGTCACCAAGACAGCCAGTCCCGCGGGCTTGTGCTGCACGACGATGCGCGCAGCGGATGCAGGCGCATGGGTGATCATCCCGTCGGCGCGCACGGCTTCTTCGGCAAACCAGCGGAAAAACTCAGCGGCATAACCTGCCTCGCCCATAGCGTCGGCGCGGGCTTTGCCATTTTCCAGCGTGATGAAATGGGCGAACTCCTCAAGCCGCGCGGTCATAAGCTCCCAGGCCTTGCGCAGCACTTCTGAGCGTTCGCGGGGCGTGCGCGCCGCCCAGTCGGCCATGGCCTTCTCCGCTGCATCCAGTGCAGCGTCTGCGTCGACAATCTCGGCAGAGGCGACAGAGGCCAGAACCTCTTCGGTGGCTGGGTTAATAACATCGAAACGCTCAGACGTTTTGCGCCATTCGCCGTTGATGTAGAGGTCGGTGAATTCCATTTCGGACTCCATTATTTAAAGCAGGTGGCGGAGCGGTTGCTCCACGCGGCCTGCGAATTCGGACAAAAGGCTGACAGCCTCGCTTGCAGTGAGGTGATCTGCGGCGCATTCGAGCGTGATCAGAAGCCCGGGTCCGAAGCGTGTGAGGGTCAGAACGGGGCAGGCCTCGGCGCCGAGTTCTACCGCTGTGACACGGCTCATCCGCAGATCGCGCAGAAGGATATCTGGCGAAGCATCTGCTTCAGCAAGGGTGATATCGGCTAGCTGACTGCCTCTTGCGGCAAAACTACGTGTCTCCCCGAGCAGCTCCACAGCAACGGTGCACGTCTCATACCCGAGGCTCGCAGCGGCCAAGCCGGCGAGCAGGGCATTGGCTTCAGAAAGCCCTGCCGCTTCAACCGCCCAGCTTGCGAAATCCGCAAATCCATCCTGAGCAAGCTCAGCCGTCAGGCGGCGGGATTGGGCGAACACAGTATGCGGCACGGTGGCGGGCAGGGATTTGATAACCTCGAGATCAGCCACATGATAAGGCTGCGGATGCTCTGCTTCGACGAGGCAGCCCAGATCAAGCCCTTGCTCAAGGGCGAGCCGTCGCGCTTTGGGAGAGGCAAGAATGCGCCCATCGGCGCGCGGTTTGGCGGGCGCCTTGGGAGCCGGCTTGGCCCCTTCAGCTGGCTTGGGGGCAGGCATGTTCGCGGACGCAGGTGCAGCTTCGGCTTTGGGAGCGCTCGCAGCGCTAGATTGGCTCAGCTGAACCGGGTTCGAAGGTGCCTCGGGAGAGATGATCGCGATTGGTGCGCCGACGGGGGCCTCTTCACCCGCTTCGGCCAAGAGCGCGGCGACGAAGCCATCGGCGCCGGACTCAACTTCCATGGTTGCCTTATCGGTTTCCACTTCGAAGAGAATGTCGGAAGCCGCAACGGCTTCGCCGAGGTTCTTGTGCCAGGAGACGATGAGGCCAGTATCCTGCGCCATCCCGAGCGCGGGCATGATCACGCTTGCGCCTTGGGGAAGCTTGGGTGATGGTCCAGCGGCTGAGGCGGCGGATGCTTCGGGAGCCGCGGCTTCCGCTCCAATTTGCGCGATCACATTGCCGACAGGAACTTCCTCGCCCGCCTGCGCGCGCACACCGTTGAGGAAGCCATCGGCTTGCGCTTCGACTTCCATTGTCGCCTTGTCGGTTTCCACTTCAAAAAGCACATCGCCCGTCTTGACCGCATCACCTTCCGACTTATGCCAGGCGACGATCAGACCAGTATCCTGCGCCATGCCGAGGGCTGGCATGATCACGTCATGCGGCATGGATCATCTCCCCCGACATGAGCTTGCGCGCATTCTCGGCCACGGCCTCTGGCGTGGGCACTGTGATGTCTTCCAAGGCAGGCGAAAATGGCACAGGCACATCCATAGCACCCATACGAAGCACTGGCGCATCGAGATGATAAAAGGCCTTCTCGTTGATGCGCCCTGCAATCTCGCCGGTGATACCAAAGCTTTGGTGACCTTCGTCGACGACGATGACACGGCTGGTCTTCTTGGCAGAGGCGATAAGTGTGTTTTCATCCAGCGGAACTATCGTGCGCGGGTCGATCACCTCGGCGTCGATGCCTTCGGCGGCCAGGATCTCGGCTGCCTTTTCACAGACCTGCACCATCGAGGAGGTGGCGATAAGCGTGATATCGCGGCCTTCGCGCTTGATTTTGGCCTCACCGAAGGGAATAAGAAACTCTTCCTCGGGCACGGGGGCCTTGTCGTTATACATCAGCTTGTCTTCGAAGATGACGACGGGGTTGTTGTCGCGGATCGCCGTTTTCATCAAGCCTTTTGCTTCATAAGCCGAAGACGGTAAGGCAACCTTAAGCCCGGGGATATGGGCCACAAGCGCGTGCAAGCTCTGGCTGTGTTGCGCGGCCGAGCGGCGTGTTGCACCAAGGTTGGTGCGCACGACCAGCGGCGCGCTCATCTTGCCGCCGGACATGTAGTGCGTCTTGGCCGCCTGATTGCAGAGCTGGTCCATGATCAGGTAGATGAAATCGCCGAACATAAGGTCAACGACAGGGCGCGTGCCTGTCATCGCTGCGCCGACGGCGAGGCCCATGAAGCCGGGCTCGGCGATCGGGGTGTCAACAACACGGTCGGTGCCGAATTCCTCGACAAGACCGGATAAAACCTTAAAGGGCGTGCCTGCTTCGGCAACATCTTCGCCGATGATGAACACGGTCTCGTCGCGGTGCATTTCTTCGGCCAAGGCTTCGTTGACGGCCTGTGATAGTGTGATCTCTCTCATGGGTCTCTCCTCAGGCCAACGCGTGTTTCACATCGGTGTAGACATGCATGTCCACTTCGGCCTCATCGGGGTATTTTGCCGCGAGCGCATGTTCGACAGCATCGGCGGCGTCTTTTTTGATCTCGGCGTTCATCGCTTCAATCTCCTCTTCGCTGGCGATGCCTTGCTCAACCAGCCAGCCGCGGAAACGGGTGATCGGATCACGATTGTCTTTCCAATCCTGCTCTTCTTTCTTGGAGCGGTAATATTCGCGGTTGATGTCGCCTACGTGGTGACCGTGATAGCGATAGGTCATCAGCTCGATGAAGAACGGGCCTTCGCCCTTGCGTGCACGCGCGACGAGCTTTTCGGTCAGCTCGTTAACGGCCAGAACATCCTGCCCGTCGACCTGATGCGCCTCGATGCCGAAAGCCTCGGCACGAGCGATGATCGAACCGGCGGCGATCTCGTCTGTGCGGGTGTATTCGGAATAGCCGTTGTTCTCACAGGCGTAGATCACCGGCAAGTTCCATAGCGCGGCCATGTTCATGACCTCGTACATGAGGCCCTGCGCTGTGGCACCATCACCAAAGAAGCAGACGGTCACATCGTCCTTGCCCAAGAGCTTGGCCGTATAAGCCGAGCCCGTGGCGATGCCCATTGAGCCGCCGACGATGGCATTGGCACCGAGGTTGCCGTTGGACTGGTCGGCGATATGCATCGAGCCGCCCTTACCGCGGCAATAGCCCTCTTCCTTACCTAAAAGCTCGCAGAACATCTCCTTGAGGTCAGCGCCCTTGGCCACGCAATGGCCATGGCCGCGGTGCGTGGATGTGATCTTGTCGGTTACTTTCAGCGCTTCGCAAATACCCACGGCAACCGCCTCTTCACCGGAATACATATGGGTCAACCCCGGCATCTTGGCCGAGAGGTAAAGCTGGTTGGCGTTGTCCTCGAAGGTGCGGATCCGCACCATTTGGCGATATATGCGCAAATAGTCCTCGGTGTTTGTTTTCGTCTTGGCCATGATGTCCTCTTGGGCGATAGGATCATCCCCGCCCTGCACCGGGAGTGTGTGCAGAGCGGGGCGCGTCCGCCTTTTAGTAGCGGTTGGCGATCGGAAGCTCTTGCGCAGGGAAGAGCGAAATCACTTCGCAACCGGTGTCGGTTACAACCACTTCTTCCTCGATCCGCGCGGCAGAGAAGCCGTCGGAGGCCGGGCAGTAGGTCTCCAGCGCAAAGACCATGCCGGTCTGGATTTCCATCGGGTTGTCGAGCGAAACTGCCCGGCTGATGATCGGGCGCTCGTGCAGCGCAAGGCCAAGGCCATGGCCGAACTGCAGACCGAAGGCAGACAGCTCATCGGGGAAGCCGAACTCCTCAGCTTTAGGCCAGAGTTTGGCGACCTTATCTGTCGTTACGCCTGGTTTGATGGCTTGGATAGACGCATCGATCCATTCACGCGCTTTCACATAGGCGTCCTGCTGCGAGGGCGTCGACATGCCGATGTTGAAAGTTCGGTAATAGCAGGTGCGATAGCCCTGATAGCTTTGCAAAATGTCGAAGAATGCCTGATCACCGGGGCGGAACTGACGGTCGGTGAAGTTGTGCGGATGCGGGTTGCAGCGCTCGCCGGAGATGGCATTGATCGCTTCCACATCGTCCGAGCCCCATTCGTAAAGGAGCTTGTTCGACATGGCGACGATCTCGTTCTCGCGCACGCCGGGTTTCAGCTCTTCGTAGATCATGTGATAGACACCATCGACCATCGATGCGGCCTGCGTAAGAAGCTGGATCTCGTCCCAGTTCTTGATTTCGCGGGCTGAAAGCATGATCTGCTGACCGTCGACGACGTTTAGACCCGCTTCCTTCAGCGCTTCGAACATGGCTGTTTCGGCATAGTCCACACCAACGGGCATGCCTTTCATACCAGCATCTTCGATGAGGCCTGCAATATCGCGCGCGTATTTCTTCATCAGCCCGAAGCTGGGCGGGATCGTGCCCCGCATACCGACAACCCCTGCATGGCAGTTCTCAGGCACGAGCCAATCGGAATACTTGCGGTGGTGAACAGCGGCAGAACCGAAATCCCAGACGTGCGGCGCGTCATTGCCCGTGATCAGGGCAAAGCGGCACATCTTGTCGCGCTCCCACTCGCCGATCTTGGTGGCCGTGGTATATCGGATATTGTTCACGTCGAAGAGCAGCAGCGAGCCTGCGTTGCTTTCCTTCAGTGCTTTTTGGGTGCGGGCCATACGGTAGCGGCGCAAACGGTCGTGATCGATCCGGCGCTCGAAGTCGACGGAGTTGTGTCCCCATGCGGGGATCTTGCCTTCCCAGCGCCAGTTCGGCTCAAGGTCTTGCGGGGTCAGAACGTTCGGTGTGAGTGCACGAGACATGAGGTTCTCCTTCGGGGGCCTGTTCTGCTCCCGCCTTTCTGTTGAATAATATCGTAATTTCAATATGTTACTTAGTGGCCCAACCGCCATCGATCGAGATCATCTGCCCGGTCATGTAGTCGCTGTCGTTGGAGGCAAGGAAAGAGGCCGTACCGGTGATGTCATCAGGACAAGACACCCGCTTGATCACGAGGTTGTTCTCGACGATGTCATCGTAAGCTTGTCCTGCGCGGTCCTTGAAACCGATCTCCACGAGATCCTTGTCGAGCTGCTCCCAGAGCGGTGTGACAACCACGCCCGGCGCATAGCCGTTCACCGTGATATTGTGCTCGGCAAGCCCCAGTGCGCCGCATTCCGTAAGCGCAAGGCAGCCGTATTTCGACGTGCAGTAGACTGTCACATCCACCAGCGGCTTGCGCGAGGCGATGGAACCGACGTTGATCAGCTTATAGGGATGGTCCTCCATCGGGCCCTGCGCGATCATCTGCTTGGCGGTCTCTTGCATGCCGAGCCACATCGCCTTTGTGTTGACATTCATGATCATGTCCCAATTGTCTTCATCGATATCCATGAAGAAGCGGGGCTTGTTGAGGCCGGCATTTAAGAGGCCGACGTTGATCGAGCCGAAGGCCTCGACCGTGGCGGCCACTGCGGCGGCATTGTCTTCGCGCTTGGTCACATCGCATCTGACCGCAACTGCCTTGCCGTTTCCAGCGGCGTTGATACGGTCTGCAACAACCTGGGCCTCATCGCCGTCAAGATCGGCAAGGCAGACATTGGCGCCTTGAGCCGCGAAGCTCTCGGCATTGGCCGCCCCCATGCCGCGGGCGGCTCCGGTGATCAGGATATTCTTGCCTTTTAGGCGATTGGGCTCCATGGTCTCTCCTCCTCAGATGACGTTAGTCTGGTAAAATCAGGGCATCGGCGCAGGCTTGCGCCGCTTTCAGGGCTTCACGCGGGGTGAGGATCCCACGCAGCATGTCGTGAAACTCCGTGCCGCAGATCTGGATGATGTCGCAGATCTCGGGCACGGGCGGGCGCGGCCAGAACTGAAGCTCATCGCGCCATGACATGCCATCGACGGCCTCAAAAATCGGCGAGGCGCGGCGCACCTCGGGATCTGCGCCGACGGAATAGCGCGGGTTGGTCCGGCTGCCGTTTTGCACATAGAGCTTCTGCGCCTCGGGCGAGGTAAAAACCGTCAGCGCTTCGACTGCCGCCTTGATCCGCTCTGGCGCCAGATTGGCTGGAATGCCCATGATGTAGCCGCCCACAGGGGCCACGGGGCTAGCGCCTGCACCGGCGGGGTGCGGCAGGTAGCCTGTCTGGCCATAGGCGGGCGAGCTTTCGTCGAGCTCGAAATAGGGCGCCAAAAGCGTGTAGCCATAGGCCATGGCGATCTTGCCAGCGGCATAGGGGCGGATGCGCTCGTACCACGACATCGACAGGATGTCGGAGGGCGAGTAGCGCAGCAACTCCATGAGGAACTCCGCAGCCTGCAGGCCCAGCTCAGTGTCGATCGTCGGGCGGTAACCACCCTTTGCAAGATCGTCTGTCTTGAAGCCTCCCGCCATTTTAGGCAGATTCAGGATTGGCTGTCCGAAATCGGCCATTGTCATCAAGACGGTATGTCCCAGCGCGGTGCCGCGCGCGGCGTTCCAGGCGATCCCGTAGCGGCCACGGGAGGGGTCGTGCAGCGCCTTGGCGGCTTCGAGCAGCATGTCGGTCGTCGCCGGGGGTTTCAGCCCCACTTCGGCAAAGAGATCCTTGCGGTAGAACAGCAGCTCCGGCGTTTCCTGGGCCGGCACGCCGTAGGGCCGACCGTTCCAGTGGGCTGCCTGCCAGCCTGCCGTGTGAAAATCGGCCGGATCGATCCGCGCAATGTCCATCGCCTCATCGAGCGGCATCAAAAGGCCGTTCTCGGCGTAGTCACCGACCCAAGGCAGGTCGAGCGCGATGATATCGTATCGGCTGCTCTTGCGCTCTGCATTGCGCATCGCTTCCTCGCGCAGACGGTCGATCGAGAAGGCACGCTGATGAATCTGCGTGCCTATTACCTGTTCGAACTGGCGTTTGAGATTTTCCATGACCATAAAAGTCGGATCGCCGTGCACAAGAACGCGGATCCCTCCCGAAACCTTGAGCGGTTCGGGAAGAACCTTGAGCGGCGGGATGGACTGAGCGGCCATGTAAGAGCCACCAAAATAGTAATCCTTGCTTTCCACGCCGCGTTCGCGCCCGCCAAAGCGCGATTCCGCAAGGCGCGCGACGCGGCCCGAAAGCTGCATCCACTGTTCGAGCAGCTTCTCGCTGGGATGCAGCGAAAAGCTTTTTCCAGTGCGCGTGCGCGGGCGTTGCTCGATGAGGCCCAACGACACCATTTCCTTCAGGCGCCGCGTCGCCGTGGCGTAGGGCACCTGGCTGGCGCCAATCAGCGAGGTGGGCGTCACCGTTTTCGCTTCCAAATGGCCGCGCACCAGATGCAGTGTCATGCGGAAGTAGGGGTTGGGCGCAAAGAGCTCGACCGATGCTTCCACCTCTTCGCCGGAATCCTCCAGAAAGGACAAAATGCGCAACATCTCGCTTCTCGCCTGCGGCGATACGATATGTCTTTCATCTTGTCCTTTCATCGCGTTCATTGGCTTTGACCATCTTTGTAAGGGCTTGCGCGTCGTGGGGTTGCGCTTTTCATCCATTTTGGACGAGTCGTGATTCACCACTGGTTCTCTCCCGTTCAATTTGGTTAAAATGACATCCAAATCGTATCGCATAAAAATCCATTCTGGATATATTTACATCCAAAATGGATATTAAACGTGCATTTTGAGGGCTTGGGACGCGTCACATTAGTCGCAATCGCCTGAACAGACGGGTGATGATTCCTCGAAAGGAGACGAGGATGAACCGGAAATAACCTATGGATACTCTGGGAGGAGACCCAAATGAACTATCGCAACGCACTGGCAGTAACGACGACAGCTGCCGCACTGATGGTCGCCAGCGCCGCTGCCGCAGACACGATGAAAATCGGCATCACTCAGAACAACGTGGGCGTCGACAGCTACCAGACCACATATGAAAAGGCCTTCATCGCCGCAGCCGAGGCGAACGAGAATGTCGAGGCGGTTGTTCTTGACGCAGGCGGCGACGTAGCCCGCCAAATCGCGCAGATGGAAGACCTGATCCAGCAGGAAGTCGACGCCATCATCATCTGGCCGACAAATGGTGAAGCGGTGATCCCCGCAGTTCGCAAGGCGCACACAGCAGGCATTCCGGTCATCGTCACCAACTCGAACATCGCCGAGCAGGGCTATGATTTCGTTGCGTCCTTCTCGGGTCCCGACAACATCACCCAAGGCTCGCGCTCAGCAGAGATCATGTGCGACAAGTTCAAGGCGATGGGCATCGACAACGAAGCACGCGTCGTGCAGATCTCCGGTCAGCCCGGCTACACCACCGCAATCGAGCGCCAGAAGGGCTTTGACGACCGTTTGCCCGAAGTTTGCCCGAACGTGACGCTCGTCGAGACACAGCCAGGCGACTGGAACCGCGAGAAGTCGCAGAAAGTCATGGAAGCCTTTCTCGTCAAGTATGACGACATCGACGGTGTTTACGCGGGCGACGACAACATGGGTGTTGGCGCACTGAACGCCGCCAAGGCAGCGGGCCGTGATGGCATCATTTTCGTCGGAGCGACGAACTTTGCTGTTGGCTATGAGGCCATGGAGCGTGGCGAATATTGGGGATCGATCTACCAATCGCCGGTTGATGACGCTGAAGCGGCTCTTAAAACGGCCATCGAAACGCTCGAAGGCAAGGAACTGCCGTTCCTGAACTACTTCGATACACCGAAGATCACCCAGGACAACATGGGCGACTTCACAAAGCCCGTCTTCTAAGACTTTGGCTTTAGCGGGTGCGGCTTAGGCTGCGTCCGCATCTTACCTGACAACACTATTTCTTTCGAGAGCGTAGATCATGGCCCGTGTTTCCGGTCGATCCTGCATCGTGACCGGCGCCGCCCAGGGTATTGGGCGCGCCATCGGCGAAGCCCTTCTGGAAGAAGGCGCCGATGTTTGCTTTGCCGATATCAACGGCGAGAAAGTCGCCGAAGTGGCTGCCGCCAATCAAATGCGTGCAGCGCAGGGGGGTGGCAAAGTCACCCATGCCGCGGTTGATGTGACAAACCGCGCCCAGGTCCGCACGATGATCGACCATGTGGTCGAGACCTTCGGCAAGCTGGACGTCAAGTTCAACAATGCGGGCGTGAATAAGCCGATGAACTTCCTCGACGTGACCGAGGAGAACTGGCGCTTCATTACCGATGTAAACGGTCTCGGCTGCCTCATCGGAATGCAGGAAGCGGCAAAACAATTCATCCGCCAGGGAACGTCCGGCAAGATCATCAACACCGCCTCTATCGCCAGCCGGCAGGGCTTTGACAATGTTGCGCCCTACTGCGCGTCAAAATTTGGCGTTGTGGCGCTCACACAATCCGGCGCACGCGATCTGGCGAAACATGATATCACCGTGACGGGATTTGCACCCGGTGTCGTGGCCACCGAGATGTGGGAGCAGGTCGATCAAGATCTGATGGCAATCGGTGCAGCCAAACGTCCAGGACAAGCGATGGAGGAGTTTTCCTCAGAGATCCTGAAAGGCCGAGTGGCCAAGCCTGAAGACATCACAGGAACAACAACGTTCCTGGCATCGAAAGAAAGCGACTACATGACCGGTCAGATCGTGATGATTGACGGCGGCATGACATTGGTATGATCGCCGCATTGGCGAGAAATGGGAGGAAGCCATGGCAGGGCTGACGAAAAAAGAGATTGGCGGCTTTCTGGCCCGACAGGGCATTCTTGTCGCCTTCGTGATCTTCATGATCGGGTTTGCGCTTGCAAATGGGCGCTTTATCGATCCCGATAACATCATGGGCGTAGTCCGTTCCTCAGCCATTCTGGGCGTTATGGCCATTGGCGTCACCTTCGTCGTGATCAGCGGCAACCTTGATCTTTCGGTCGGCTCAATGATGTCGTTCTCGACCATCGTGGTGCTGGATCTGCACGACAAGATCGGCCCCGCGCTCGCGATCCCGGCAATGTTCGCCATGACACTCTGCCTGGGCGCATTCATCGGCTTTCTCGTCGGGTATCTGAAGCTCAACTCGCTGATCGTGACCTTGGGTATGTTGTCGGCCATTCACGGCCTGACGCTGACCTATTCGGGTGGCAAGAACATGGACATCGCCGACAAGGAAGGTACGTGGTTCAGCGTATTCGGTCAGGGCGACGCGCTTGGCATCCCCGTGCCGATCCTGCTCTTTGTTCTACTGTTGGTGGTGTTGGGGACAATGCTGTCGAAGACACCGTTCGGGCGCAAGGTCTATGCTGTTGGCGGCAACGGAACAGCGGCGGCGTTTTCAGGCATCCGGCGCAGGCGCGTGATCTTCTCCTGCTATCTGCTCAGTGCATTCTGCGTTGCCACTGCGGGCCTCATCCAAGCCAGCCGAAGCCTTGGCTCGCAAAACACCGTGGGGCAAGGGCTTGAGCTGGAGGTGCTGGCTGCCGTCATCTTGGGCGGGGCATCGCTGCTGGGCGGTTCGGGCACGATCTTCAAGACCGTGATCGGCGTTCTGATCCTTGGTTTCATACAGAATGGCCTCTTGCTCGTCGGGCTCCAATTCTATGTTCAATTCGTTGTGACTTGGGTCATCATCATCCTTGCTGTCTGGCTCGATATCGCAGCCAAGCGCGGCAAGCTCTGGTCCCCAATCGCGTAAATCAGGAGAGATCATGCAAGCCGGAACTCTATCAAGCTTTCTCAAACGCGGTGCCATCTGGGGATTCATCATCTTCGAGCTGATCTTCTTCTCGATCGCGGGCGAGTTCCTTTCGGTCAGTGACAAGGCCTTCATGGATATCGACAACATGCTGCTTTTGTTCAAGCAGTCCGCGCCGATCGGCATCATTGCCATGGGCATGACTATCATCATGATAAACGGCAATATCGACCTCAGCGTCGGGGCCACCTATGCGATCTGCGCAATCGTGCTTCTCGACAGTATGACCTGGCCGATCTTTGCCGGGCTCGGTGACGGTGTGATCCCCGTGGCATGGGTGCTGGCGCTGCTGACCGGAGTTTTTCTGGGCGCGCTCAATGGGCTCATTGTCTGGAAGACAGGAGTCGATGCCTTCATCGTCACGCTGGGCTCCATGCTGGGTTATCGCGGGCTTGTCTTCATGTACAATGGGGAGCAGCCGACCAGCCACCTCAACTGGACATTGGTGGACTTTGCCGAGGCGCAGTTTCTCGGTCTGCATACGGCCACATGGTTTCTGCTCATCGTAACCGCCGCAATCTGGTTCCTGATGAACCGCACGGTGCACGGGCGCAATGCCTACGCCATCGGCAACAACCGCGAGGCGGCCGTCAACGCGGGTATCCGCGTCGGTCCGCACATGATGGTCAACTTCATGATCATCGGGTTCCTGGCCGCGCTTTCTGCGGTGGTGTTCTACTCCGAGTCCGGCTCGGTCAACCCCAACGACGGTGAGCTTTACGAGCTGTGGGTGATCACGGCAGTCGTTCTGGGCGGCACGAAGCTTACAGGCGGCGCAGGCTCGATCATATCGACATTCGGCGGCGTTCTGGCGATCCAGCTTCTACGCAAGGGCCTGGCCCATCTGGGGGCCGACACATCAACGGTCAACCTCGTGATCGGCCTGATCCTGATCGCGGTCCTCTTCCTAGATCGGCAGTTGAACTTAAAAGGCAAAGAGGAGTTGAAGGTATGACCGAGAAAACCCCCGTCCTGCGGCTCGAAGGAATCGTCAAGACTTTCCCCGGTGTGCGCGCCCTCGATGACGTCTCCTTGACGATCCTGCCTGGAGAGGTTCATGCCCTCATGGGAGAGAACGGTGCTGGCAAATCGACCCTGATGAAGGTGCTCGGTGGCATCCACCAGCCCGACGAGGGCCAGATCATCGTGGGTGAACAGCCCGTGGTCATGTCCGGCCCGCTTGATGCGAAGGCCAAGGGTATTGTTTTCATTCATCAGGAACTGAGCTTGGCCGATGAGCTGAGCGTGGCTGAGAACATCTATCTAGGCGAGCTGCCCCGCAAGCGCTTTGGGTTTGTCGACTGGGCCGAGCTTGAGGCCAAGACAAGCGCAATCCTTGAGCGCCTGAAAGTCGGGTTCATGGCCAAGACGCGCGTCGGGGATTTGTCGATTGCCAACCAGCAGATGGTTGAAATCGCTCGTGCCCTCACGGTCGATGCGAAGGCGGTGATTTTCGATGAACCTACAGCCTCGCTGACTGACGCCGAAAAAATCGTACTCTTTGAAGTGATCGCCGATCTGCAGGCGCAGGGCGTTGGCATCGCCTATATCTCGCACCGCATGGAGGAGATCTTCAAGATCACTGACAGGATCAGCGTGCTGCGTGACGGCCAGTATCAAGGCACGGTCAACACCGCCGACACCGACGCAGAAGGCGTCACGCATATGATGATCGGGCGCAAGCTCGATCTTTCGCGCAACGAAACGCACCATGAATTGGGCGATGTGGCCCTTGAGGTGCGCGGGCTGAGCTGCGGCGAGCTGTATAACGCTGTCAGCTTTGAGGTGCGTCGCGGCGAAGTGGTCGGCTTCTATGGCCTCGTCGGGGCCGGGCGCACAGAGATCGCAGAAACGCTTTTCGGTCTGCGTGACCCTTCTTCCGGAGCGATCTTTCTGGATGGCGAAGAGGTGCGCATCCACTCTCCGCATGACGCCATCGAACGTGGCATTTCGCTGGTGCCAGAAGATCGCAAGAGCCAGGGTCTGGTGCTTGGTATGAACTGCCGAGACAACATGACCCTGCCACAGGTCAACGACTTGACGGCCGGGCCGTTTGTGGCCGAAGGCTCAGAGATTGCCATCTTCGATCAATACCGCGACAGACTAGGCATTCGCACGCCCGGGTGGAAGCAACTCGTCGGCAATCTTTCGGGGGGGAACCAGCAGAAGATCGTGATCGGCAAATGGCTTTCGATGCACCCCAACGTGCTCATCGTTGATGAACCGACACGCGGCATCGACGTTGGCTCCAAGGCCGAGATCCACAACCTGATCCGCGAGTTGGCCGCACAGGGCTACGCCGTGATCGTTATCAGCTCGGAGATGCCCGAGATTCTGCACGTCAGCGACCGGATCGTTGCCATGTATTCGGGCCGAGTGATGCGCACATTTACCTCCGAAGAGGTGACAGAAGAAAACCTCATCGCAGCAATTTCTGGGCTTGAAGCCGAAAAGGTGGCCTGATGCGAGTCGGCTTTGTCGGTCTCGGCCGGATGGGCGTGCATATGGCGCGCAATCTGTCGCATGCAGGGCATGAGGTGACACTCTGGAACCGCTCACCTGACAAAGCTCAGGCTCTGGCTGCGGTGTTGAACTGTGCCGTGACGGACAGCCCTCGCGCGCTGTCGAATGCGACGGAGGTGGTCATGACCATGCTTGCCGACGATCCGTCTTCGGAAACAGTGCATAGCGGCCCGGACGGGCTTTTCGCCGGATCGGCGCAGACCTATGTCGAGATGGGCACGATGAGCCCGGACCACATTCAGCGGCTTGTCCAAGGCGCACCTGAGGGCGCGTGCGTGATCGACGCTCCGGTCTCGGGCGCGACACAGGCCGCCGCCGAAGCGCAGTTGGTGATCATGGCAGGCTGCACGCCAGAAGAAGCCAGACCGCTCGGTCCGCTGTTTGATGCAATGGGCAAAGAAACCCTCTGCCTTGGCCACGCGGGCGACGGAGCGGTGATGAAGCTGGCGGTCAATTCGCTCATCCACGGTATCAACCAGACACTTGCAGAGGCGATGACACTGGCCGAGGCGGCGGGCATCGATCCGGAGGCGGCGTTTGACGTGATCGAGGCCTCAGCCGCCTGCGCGCCAATGCTTAAATACCGCCGCCCGCTATATCTGGACGAAGCCGCCAATGAAGTGACTTTCACCGTCGCACTGGCGCGAAAGGATATGGAAGTCACCGCCGATCTGGCCCGCAAGTTCGGCACCAATATGCCTCAGGGTTTGAGCACATTGGAAATCCTTAAACAGGCTGAAACGGAAGGCTATGCCGCCCGCGACATGGCCTCGATTCTGACCTATATGAGGAAAAAGAAGAGATGAAAGCTGTACTTTTTGTTGGAGGCTGGAAAGGTCACGCGCCGATGGAGTTCGCCGATTGGTATCGTGATCTGCTTCAGGCGAATGGTTTTGAGGTTGTCATCCATGACACGTTGGCGCCGCTGGAACGCCCCGAAGAGATGGCGGACGTCGATTTGATCACCCCGATCTGGTCATCCGCCCGATCTGGTCACAAAGAAGAATTCGGCAACATGACCAAGCCACAAGAGGATGGCTTGCTCAAGCTCATCGGGGATGGGTGCGGGCTGGCCGGCTGGCACGGGCATATGGGCGATGCGTTTCGCGACCGCCCCACTTACCACTTTCTTATCGGCGGCCAGTTCGTCGCGCACCCGCCCGGCTGGCCTGACAACCTCCAACCCAAAGAAGACTATATCGACTACGATGTGACAATCTGCCAGCCGGATCATCCGCTGGTCGAAGGTATCCGCAGCTTCCGCATCACATCCGAACAATACTACATGCTCACCGATCCATCGAATAACGTGCTGGCGACAACGACGTTTTCAGGCGACCACCTATGGTGGATCGAGGGTACGGTGATGCCTGTCACGTGGACGCGCCGCTGGGACAAAGGGCGCGTGTTCTATTGTTCAATCGGTCATGAGTTGGACGACCTCAAAGTACCAGAAGTCTCCGAGATGATCCGCCGCGGAGCGATTTGGGCTGGGCGCAAAGCATAAAGGCCACTTCACAGCGACACTACAATTTGCCTTGCGATTTGAACCTAGATCGCTTCGTTGTCGCCGTAGATCACATAAGTTACCGGTCTTGTCACTGCGTTGCAGCATATTCAGCTTTGCCCTTGCAGCGCGAAAATCGAATTCACAATTATGGCTCGAATCTGCCAATTGCAGAAGAACAGCAATAGGATCAAAATTGCCATACCCAATGTCTGGGTGTTCGGGCGCGGTGGGATTGGGAAGATGGAGGGAAATATGTCTTCTTCCAACTTGCCTGCAATCATCCCACCGAAACGGGCTTGGAACCGCGGAAGGGTATCGGCCAGAAGCGCCCCCTTTTGCCGAAACATGTTTGGGCAATCCGTGTCCGACTTGAGTTAGCCGGTGAACTTCGAGATCTTGCTCTTTTCAATCTTGCTATCGATAGCAAATTGCGAGGTTGCGATTTGGTCAGGCTGAAAGTGTCGGACGTCTTCGCATCTGGTTCGATCAAAGAACGGGTGTCGGTGCTTCAAAGCAAGACACAGACACCGGTCCGATTTGAAATCACAGATGGCACTCGTAAATCTCTTCTGGAATGGATCTCAAATCCAGCAATGATCGGCCATGAGTACCTTTGGCCTGGGCGTTTTCATGATCGACCTCACATTTCGACGCATCAGTATGCAAGGCTTCTCAAAGATTGGGTCAAGTCAATCGGGCTGGAGTCAAGCGCATATGGAACGCATTCCATGAGACGAACGAAAGTCGCTCAGATATACAAAAAGACAGGAAACCTAAGGGCTGTGCAGCTTTTGTTGGGCCATACAAAGATGGGCAGCACAGTTTGATATCTGGGCGTCGATCTTGAAGATGCTCTTGCCATTTCGGAAAGTGTTGAGATTTGAAGACATAAGGAGAGGGCCGGTGTCATAGCCGGCCCTTTGGAGACCTTCAGCAGGGAGGACTTCCAAGAAGCCAGGTTCCCCATATATATGTACCGGCTGCTATTCGCAAGAGGTTTGTTTGCATGTTGCAGGAAGTCGCTCATATGTATTCGGCCTGTTTATCGGCGCGCGGGCCGTGGCCATGTTGGGATTACGCTCGCACCGTGATCTTATTACTAGAAAGGTCCAAACTGACCGAATGGGCTCTCAGATTCTGGGGGCGTAATTGTTCCGTTCCATGCATTCAATCAATCGCGAACTCCTTCGAGATCGTGGTTGCTTCAGATGCTAACCACGGCCGCATTCTTGGGCGCATCAAACGCCGTTTTGTGTCTGAGGATACTCCAAGCCATCCGGGCCAGTTTGTTGGCCAAAGCTATCGCCAGCTTGTTCTGGTTCATGCGTTCTGATGCCCTTATCAGCCATTCACCAAAACTGAAGTCTGGCCATCGATTGGATCGCATCAGAATAACCCTCGCCGCTTGCACAAAGAGCATCCGCAAATATCGGCTGCCCCGTTTCGATATGCGTCCAAGTATTGTTCGGCCTCCTGTGCTGTGTTGACGGGGAACCAAACCGACCCAGGCGGCAAAATAGCGCCCTTAATCAAAGGCTTCTCCAGTTCTGACAGCAGCAACCATCGCAGTCGAGATTACCGGACCAATGCCAGGGATCGTCATCACGTTGATGCAGTTTTCTTCCGTCCGGCTGATTTCTTCGATCTCATCCGAGATGGCATCAATCCGACCATCAAGCCAGAGCCAGTCACCGTATAGGCCATACAGAATGTTACGCATGCTGGTCGATATCTCGTCTTTTCGCTGCTCCAGAATGATTTCAAATGAATTCTTCAAGGCCCGCAGTCCTTTGCGGACTGTAATGCCTTGCTCAATCAGGAATGCGCGGATCTGATTGATGGTGGCTGTCCGACGTGACACCAGGCGAGAGCGGACACGATGCAGAGCTTGCAGGTCGAGCTGGTCATGGCTTTTCTCTGGAACCGTCGGCAGGTTTGGCCGCAATACAGACTCCGCGATAGCCTCGGCATCATTGTAGTCGTTCTTCTGGCCCTTGGCGAAAGGCCGGACATAGACTGCAGGGATGATCCGAGGTTCAAAGCCCAGCTTGCGCAAGGAGCGACTGACAAAATGGGCGCTCAGACACGCTTCCATGCCGACAACACATCTTGGAAGCCTTTCGAAAGTCTGCTCCAAGGCATGCCGCTTGATTTTCTTTTCCGCGGGACCAGTTCGCCATCGCAGTCGAAGCCAATCAGATTAAATGTGTCTTTGACGATATCGATGCCAATCGACATCAAATTCTCAGTTGCCTTCTTCGTCATGCCACTTCTCCATTCCACAGGTGAAACAGTCAAACTATAACCTGCTGAGTTGGGGGAAGCAGCCGGTACATCCTATTATCAGAAGACCCCGATCTCGATCCTGATGATCGATATCGACCATTTCAAAGATTATAATGACCATTATGGGCACCCGGCTGGTGATGCGTGCCTGACGCAGGTGGCAAACGCGATCATGGGCGCTTGTGGCACCGGGTTTGCCAGCCGCATCGGCGGCGAGGAATTTGCGGTCATTCTGTCTGGCTTTGATAACGCGCACGCCGAAGCAATCGCCAACCAAATATGTGACGCCATTTTCTCTCTTGGCATCGAGCATAAAAAATCGAGCACCGCAGATGTCGTTACCGCAAGTGTCGGCGTAGCGACCCAGCAAGCCGCTGAAGCTATGGATGCCAAAAGTCTGTTGGTCCAAGCCGACAGTGCGCTCTATTTTGGCAAGAGACATGGTCGCAACATGGTCAACTCTAGGCAAGACGCGGCCTGATACCCTTTTAACGCCCGTGAGAAGCCGAGAGATGGCATTGCTGAAACGGCAATGCCATCAAGCTTTTGGTGCTTTGTCTTCTACCCGCAAGCGCTTCGCTCCGATGGCCACAGCAATGGCGGAATAGAAAACCGTGAGGCCAAGCAGAGTGAACACAGCGTCTTGCACCGCGTCGAACCCTGCCCCCATCTGGTCCACCTGCACAAAAGCCATGATTGCCGAAGTCGAGGGCACCAACAAGGTGATCAAGCGGACCGGTAGCGGAACCTCCTCGATTGGCCAGGACACCCCTGAAGCAAAGAAGAACAGCAGCCCGAACGCGATCAGGAAGAACACCACCCCTTCCCGCCATGGAATGATGCGGGCGATGACATACCCCATCGCCGTCGTTGCCGTGAGGAAAGGAATGGCCACCATGAACAGCGTGAGCGTGTCACCGATCTTCGGGATGGAATAGAACTGCGGCAACAAGACTTGGGAGAAATAGATCCACACCAGATACAGGCTGACATAGGCAAGCGGGGCTGCAAGAGCCTCCATGCCGCGACTGGCCTTTCGTCCCGATTGCAGGATCCCAATCCCCATCATCAGGGTTTGCTGCAAGATCAACACGAAGGCAGCAGGCACCACATAGCTCGTATAGCCTCCTTGCGGATTGAACAGGGACACCGTGGTGATCGTGACAGGTGAGATCATGGCGGTGGCGCTGGCAACGTCCATGCCTGCAGCGGTCAGGCGGGACATCTGGACTTCCGCCCCCAAGCTGCTGGCAGCGCTACGCACCCCGGAAACAATGGAGCTATAAATCAGGAAATAGCTGCCGTCACCATAAACGGCGATGGGAGACGGTTGACCATCGAGCAAGCTCTTCTCGAAGTCTGGCGGGATGATCACAAAGCCATAAGCCTCGCGATGAAAGAACCGATCCTTTGCCTGTTGCAGGTCGGCGACCTTGGAGACAATGGTCACACCATCTGTATTGTCGATCCGCCGAGCGAGGGCGCGGCTGAGGGACGAGTGATCCTGATCGACCACCACCACCGGGGCATTGCGAACCACCTCTCCCACATAGGGTTGGGGATAGAGCACGCCATAAAGCAGGATCGCAAAGACCATCGTGGAAAAGGAACCATAGGTCGTGAAAATAATCCGAAAGGTATCCAGATAGGCATCCCAGAAGCGCTTCATGATGCGGCTCCTTGTCCAGCTGGCGTGGAGGTATCTTCCTGAGCACTGGCCAACTTTTGCTTGGCTTTCTTACGGGGGATGATCCAAATCAGCAGCAAAAGAATCCCGCCCCACCCGGCGGCAACGGCGAGCGCCCACCCCATGGTTGGTAGCGAGGTCAAAATAGGCGTGCCGCGCAACACCTGATCTGTCCGCAGCTCCAGATAGGGCGTCAGCGGAATGATCGCTCCCCACCCTTGCGCAAAGCCACTCATCATCATGCGCGGATAGCTGATGCCGGCAAACCCGAAGGCAGGAGCGGTCAACAATCCGGCAAAGCCGAGCGTCGCCACGGCATCCCGGCTCAGAAGCGCACTTGTCGCTCCAAGGAACTGACAGGCCAGCACAAAAACCAGGCTATACAGGCAGTGCAACAGGATGCTGCCATTGAAGGCGGCATCAAAAACCCCGAACAGTATGGCGTCAGTGAATAGCATCATGAAGCACCAGATGATCGTATAGGGCGCCATCTTGCCCGCGATCATACGCAACGGGGTCCGTCCAAGCCGCAAAGCCCGCGCAAGGCCGGCTTCATTGTGATGATCCCGCGAGAAGGACAAGGCCGTGCTGACGCTGATGAACACCTGCAGCAAAGCGGGCATGATGGAAGCAAGCAGAAACTGGATATAGTCCAGTGTCGGGTTGAAGAGCGCGTTGGTCTGCAGTGGGATAGGATTGGCGGCCGCCATGGCGCTGTCCCTGTCGCTCCCCCTCGCCATGCGGGTCTGAACCGACACGCCCGCATTGAAGGTGCTGAGCGCGCCGCCGATGGCACGCTTGGCAATACTGCCCGTGGTATAGAGCTGGTTGTTGATGAAAATCACCAGATCGGGCCGGTATCCCCGCTGCAGATCCCGCGCCATATTCTGCGGAATATAGAGCACCGCATAAGCGCGCCGTGCAACCAACGCCTCTTTGGCTTGCGTCAACGAAGACAGCCGCAAGGTCACATCCACCTCCGGTGTGGCATCCACCATGCGCGTTACCTGACGGGACATGTATGACCCATCCAGATCAACCACAGCAACGGGCAGACTGGTCGGCAGACCAGCCTGGAACATGTAGGCCAGTGTGATGAACATCAGAAGCGGCAACGGCCCCAGCATCAGAGCCAGAGCCGGACGATCCGCAATCTGGCGCATTTCGCGCCGCATCATTCGGCGGAACCCTGCAGGAAGGTGTCCTTTCCACATGCTCTAGCGATCCATCTTTTCCGGAACGGACCAAGAGATGAGTGCACTCATTCCCGGACGCAGATCTTCGTCGGGTTTTTCCGGCTCTGCGCGAATGCTGAACGTGCGCAAGTCAAAGTCACCGGTTGCCTTGGTCGCACGCCAGTTGGCATAGCTGCCCTCGACATTGATCGCAGTAATTCTGATATCAAGCTCCCGGTCGCCAAGTGCAGGAATTCTGACTTTGAGGACATCCCCCACAGCCAGACCGTTGAGAAGATCTTCGCGCAGGTTGAACGTGAACCATGGATGATCGCTGTCGATCAGCGAGATTTGCGGCGCTCCGGCAGAAAAGAGCTTGCCCTTTTCCGCCATCCGGGCCGTGATCTGGCCGTCAATCGGCGCATAGAGCGTCAGCTCATCGATGTTGGTTTCGATCTGCGCTACAGCCGCCTGCGCCTGCTCAACCTTTGCTTCGGCGACGGCTTTTGTCTCGGCACTGGAGCCTTCAATCGCCAGCTTCAGCTGTGCTTCAGCGGCGAGTGCTGCTTGCTTGGCGGCCGTCAACGACTTGTATGCCTGATCATAGCTCTGCGCGGAAACGGTATTGCTGTTGCGCAGTTTTTCGAGGCGATCAAAGGTCTTCTGCGCCAGTTCCTCGGAGGCCTTGGCTTGGCCTAAAGCGGCCCTTGCTGCGTCGATCGTTTCAGGGCGCGTTGAAAAAGCCAAATCACGATTGGCCTTGGCCACATCAAGCGCAGCCTTGGCCGACACCAAACTGGCTCTCAATTGCGGGCTTGCCAGTTTGATCAGAACCTGACCGGCTTTCACCTTGTCGCCAAAACCGACAGGGGTCTCGGCAACACGGGCTGTTACCTGAGCGGCGACATCAACACGCGTTGCCTCCACTTCCCCCTGAACCAGAAGCTCCTCGGGGTAGAGCACGGACCAGATCACATAGCCCCCCACAAGAAGGAACAGAAAAATGACAAGTGGAAGGATTTTGCTTTTCAACATGTTTCGATACCCACCAGAAAAAACGCCCTTGCGCCAATTAGGAAAACCGTTGTCTTCTTATTCTCCATTGTGACAATATGTCAAGAGTGTTGCAGGAGCTGCAGACATGGCAGAACAACGACGTGCACCGGGCCGACCACCGACCCACAAGGACGGTGAAATCCGCAAACTGCTCATTTCCGTCGCTGCAGAAGAATTCCTGGCCTCGGGATATGAGCAAACGCGCGTGAAAACACTGGCCGAGAAAGCCGGAATCTCCACACGTACTTTCTACAAATTCATACCCAACAAGGCCGAGTTGTTCCGGATGGTGGCAGAGGACTGGCTGCAGAAAGAGTTGCAAACCCTTGAGCGGCGGCCCCAGCCCGAGGATACGAATAAGCAGGAGCTGGCGCGTCTGGTGCTGCTCTATACCCGCCTGCTTCTCAGCCCGACCGCCAAACGCACCGCTGTCATTATCATGAGAGAAATGGAGCGCTTCCCTGAAATTCTGGAAAACTATCAAACAGCGGTAGAAAGGCTGGCGCACGCCTTTGACACCCGGATTGTGCATTTGTGCAGCAAGAGCGACATCGACTGCCCAAACCCGACTGAAGCCGCTGTCATGTTGCGCACGATGATCAGCGGCCTTCAGCGTCAGTCAATGATGCGGTGGCAAGAAGATATGACCGAACAGGACATCATCCGTTGGGCCGACCACTGCACACGCTTTTTCCTTGAAGGCTGCAAGGGTCTCTAGGACGAGACCCTTCGCCTGTTTGACGCGCGATCCGCACGGCACGGTTCGCCAACGCTAGGCTACAGTTTGGTCGACACCTTCCACAAATCGGTATTGCCATCATGGGCATACTGGTCGATTTCCGTGAGCTCTTCTGCCGTGAAGTCCAAACAATCGAGGGCGCTGAGAGAATTTGCCAGCTGCTCGACCGTTCTGGCACCGATAAGCGACGACGTAACCCGTTTGTCTCGCAAAGTCCAAGCGATTGCCATCTGGGCCAGAGTTTGGCCGCGCCGCTCGGCGATAGAGTTGAGAGCGCGGATGCGGCCAATGACATCATCGGTCAGACTGTTGGGATCGAGAGAGCCGCCTCGGGTCGCCCGCGTCTCTTCGGGGATGCCATTGAGATATTTCGACGTGAGCATGCCTTGGGCCAGTGGCGAGAAGGCAATGCAGCCCGTTCCGAGATCTTCAAGCGTGTCGATCAAACCGTCCTCAATCCAGCGATTGAACATGGAATAATTCGGCTGATGGATGAAAAGCGGGACGCGCTCTTCGGCCAGAATGGCCGCCGCCTTGCGGGTCAATTCCGGCGAATAGCTCGAGATCCCGACATACAGTGCCTTGCCCTGCCGATGCAAATGAGCGAGCGCCCCCATGGTTTCTTCGAGCGGCGTGGTTGGATCAACCCGGTGCGAATAGAAGATGTCGACATAATCCAGCCCCATGCGCTTGAGCGACTGATCAAGGCTGGCGACCAGATATTTGCGGCTACCGCCAACGTCACCATAGGGGCCGGGCCACATGTCCCAGCCAGCCTTGGTGGAGATGATCATCTCGTCGCGATAAGGGGCAAAGTCGCAGGCCATGACGCGCCCGAAATTCTCTTCGGCCGAGCCGTAGGGAGGACCATAGTTGTTGGCAAGATCGAAATGGGTCACGCCGTGATCGAAGGCATGGCGCAAAATGGCCCGCCCGGTTTCATAAACGTCCTCCCCACCGAAATTCTGCCAAAGGCCGAGGGAAATGGCAGGCAGGTCTATGCCACTTCGACCGCATCGGCGGTATCGCATGTTGGTTTGATAGCGTTCAGCTGCAGCCTGATAGGGCATGGTGGAAACCTCCGAATATCCGTTCCATTTCATCCCTCTTGATGGCGTGGATTGCCTCGGGATGGTCGTCAGCGCAATCATAGGCTCTGAAGCTGTCTGGACAACGGAAAAGGCTGCAAAGCGCGATCAATGCATCGTTGAATACTATTCAACAAATGCACGATCTATGATGTGGTAAAACAAGGCTGGAGACGTTTGGAAAGGGTCAGGAGCAGGGAGGGCAGAAGCAAACGGAGAGATCTATTTGCCTCGTATCGGGCTAATTTCACGTGTTGTTTCGCGTCGCGAGCCGCGCCAGACCATGGTCTTCGCGGATCAAGTCGATGAGGGCATGCAGACCGGGAGGAACCTGTCGCCGGCTCGGATAATAGATGGTGAAAGGCGGCCCCTCGGAGGCCCAGTCAGGCATGACGAGTTCAAGCCTGCCGGTTGCAACTTCATTGCGCACGCGGCTCTCCAGACAATAGGCAAAACCAATGCCCTCAAGTGCCGCGTCAATCGTCTGTTCCGTTGCGTTGGAGCAGAACGGCCCGCGAACATCAATGCGGATCAGCGACGGTCCATTGCCCAATTCCCACGGGTAACGACTGTTGTCGCCGACACGCATCTCGATACAGGGCACCTCGAGCAGATCCTGAGGTTGCGCCGGGCGGCCCACACGGGCGATCAGATCGGGAGAGCCGATGACAACCCAGTTTTGCGGGCCGGTCAGGGCCACACCAATCATGTCCTGAGGCACGCGGTCGCCATAGCGAATGCCTGCATCAAAGCCCTCTTCGACGATATCAACCAGATGATCGTCGACGCCGAGATCTATGTGCATGTCGGGGAATTGCTCGAAATAGCGAGGCATGACAGGACGCAGGATCAAGGTCGCCGCATCACGAAGCGCATTGAGGCGGAGCCTGCCGGTGGGGTGGTCGCGGTATTGAGACAGGGTGCCAAGGGCATCGTCGATCGTCTGCAAGCCAACCTCAAGTTGGGAGGCAAGAATGGCGCCTGCTTCTGTGGGCTTGAGCGAGCGGCTGGTGCGGTTGAGAAGCTTGACGCCGAGTTCGGTTTCAAGCTTGCGCAGGCGGTGGCTAAGGGCAGACGTCGTCACGCCAAGCTCGATTGCAGCCTGCCGCATGCTCTGTCGCCGCACGATGGTGACAAAGACATTGAGATCTGCCAAGAGGGTCCGGCCGGTTGCGCGCACGATGCTATGCCTTTCGTTGAGGGAGACTCAACAGATAGCAGTTTGTTGCAGGGTTTGAAAGCCACATGGCGGGTCGTTCTGGCAGCAATATCTGCTATGATCTCAAGACAATCATGAGTGGGAGAGGCAAGGATGCAGCGACCTCGCAAGGGGCAGCCGGATCGGCATCCATTGCACAAAAACAATTCCGGCAATTATGCAATTTTGGAAGGAATATCAACATGTCGCATGGAGCTATCAAAACAGGCAAGGTTGCTTTCGTAACGGGAGGAGCCAGTGGCATAGGGCTGGCGGCTGCGCGTCGTTTCATGGACGCCGGGATGAAGGTTCTGCTCACCGATTTGCCCGGCGATGCGCTTGATCAAGCCGCTCAAATGCTGAAGGCCGAGGGCGGAGACGTAACGGCGCTGGCCGTGGATGTCACGGATCGTGACCAGCTTGCGCGTGCCAGGGAAAAAGCCGACCAGATGGGGCAGCTTTCCATGGTCATGTCGAATGCAGGCCGCGAAGGCGGAGGCGAAATCCTTGCTGGTGAGGAAGTCTGGAAGCGCACGCTGGAGACCAATCTCTGGGGTGCCATTCATGTCTCCCAATTATTTCTCCCCGATCTCATTGCGGCAGAACAGGACGCGGCGATCATTTTCACCGGTTCCAAGCAAGGGATCACCCTGCCGCCGGGGGATACAGCCTACAATGTCTCGAAAGCAGCGCTGCGGGCCCTTGCGGAATCCGTCTCTCATGATCTCGTAAAGAAAACCGGCGGACGCGTGAGCGCTCATTTGCTGATACCCGGCTTTACCTTTACCGGCTTCACGCGCGCGCATGGGGTCACGGAAAAACCAGAAGCCGCATGGGCCGCTGATCAGGTTGCCGATTTTCTCATGAGCGGTCTGGATCATGGTGACTTCTATATCCTGTGCCCGGACAATGATGTTGATCGGGCTACCGACGAGAAACGGATGCGCTGGGGCATTGGCGATATCATTGAAAACCGTCCGGCCTTGTCCAGATGGCATCCCGACTATGCCGACGCCTTTGATCACTACATGAAATCTGATGACTGACAGACTGGAGATCGGAATCGGAGACGCTGGCTCGGTGCTGACCGCATATGAGCCAGCCTTCCTGGACCTTTTCCCGGCAGACACCCGTTTGCGGGCGCTTTGGCGACAGGGCACGTGGACAGAGGGGCCTTCCTATCTGTCTGCGACAAGATCTGTGATCTTCAGCGACATTCCGAATGATTGCCAGATGCACTATTCCGAGCTTTCGGGCGAGGTGAATGTCTGGCGCGGGGGTCAACGGCATTTTGTCAATGGAACGACGCCCGATGCCGCTGGCGGCCTGCTCATGTGTGAACATGGCACCCGCTCTCTCACCCGACTGTCTCATGAAGGGAAAAGGGAGATATTGGCAGATCGGTTTGACGGCGGGCGTCTCAACAGTCCCAATGATGTCGTACAGCATCTGGACGGTTCGATCTGGTTCACGGATCCAACCTATGGCATCGAGTTCCCCGATCAGGGCAATCCGGGCAAGAAGGAGCAAGAGGGCAGCTTTGTTTACCGATTTGACCCGAAGAGCGAAAAACTCTCGGCCATGATCCGGGACTGCGCCTATCCCAACGGTTTGGCCTTCTCACCGGACGCAAGCAGGCTTTATGTTGCCGATTCTGGTGGCAGCCGAAGCCCGGGAGACGAACGGCACATTCGCGTCTTCGATCTTGGCGACAATGGTCAGCTGTCGGGAGGCGACATTTTTGTGCGCTGCCCCAACGGTGTGTTTGATGGCTTTCGTGTAGATCGAACCGGTCGACTCTGGGCCAGCGCCCGTGATGGCGTTTATATCATCTCGGAACGGGGCACGGTCTTGGGACGGATTGCAACGCCTGAGACCGTGTCCAATCTTTGTTTTGGTGGCCCCGATCAGGATCGGCTTTATATCACCGCGACAAGCAGTCTGCTCGTGATCAATCTGGCTCACCCTGTCTAGACAAGCGTCGCGCACGAAAACAAAACCGCCCGCTTCAGGGTCAATCTGAAGCGGGCGGCCAAGATTGCTTTATAGACGCGTTGGATTAGCCCGCGGCCTTTTCATTCAGGAACAGGCTTAGTTCTTCTGCAAGCATGCAGGCGACTGTGCCGCCAGCATCCTGCAATCCAAGCGTTTTTTCCTGAAAAGCGGCGGCCTTGCCATGTTGCGCGACCATTTTCTTGGTCGCTTCCAAGGCATCAGCAGCAGCCTTAGCCGCCTCCTGTCCGGCGACGTCCAGCTCGGCTCCGGTCTCTGCTTGTGCCTCGAAGGCCTGTGCAATGGGATCCAGAACATCAAGGACCGTTTTGTCTCCCAACTGGGCCTTGCCGCGCATCGCGACGCCATCGGCATAGGCTCGCCAAAAGGCAGCGAGACCGGAGACATCGAGGGTCTCAGCCTCTCCAAGGGCCTTGCCGCCACGCAGAAATCCCGTCGCCATCAGGGTTCCCATCGTGGATGGCGCCGCTTTCGAGATGGCCGCACCAGCCTGTTTCATCAGATCGCCAAGACCGGGCTGGTCAAGCTCATGCACCTTGTCACGGGCAGCGATGAAGGCTTTTGACATGGTCAGGCCGAGGTCGCTGTCGCCAACCTTGCCATCAAGTGCAATCAGCGCATCCCGTTCGGCTTCAAAGCGGTTGGCGAAGCGGTCAAACAGACCGACAACCAATGCAGGTTCGATGGATTTCATCACCGGCTCCTCAACTTGCGAAATGCTGAAAGAAGGGCGTATTGGCTTCTGCTGCGATCAAGGGCGACAATTCGTCATCCAGATGCAGCACGGAAATCGAGAAGCCGATCATTTCCATGGAGGTCGCGAACTCACCGAGCCAGACATGTTTGACTTTGACGCCTTTCTCATCCATCAACTGACCAAGGCGACGGTAAATGATATAGAGCTCTTCCTTGGGCGTTCCGCCAAGGCCGTTGATGAGAACAGCCACTTCATCGCCTTTGGCATAGTTTGTTTCGGCAAAGATGCGTTCCATCATTTCATCAACGACAGCGTCGGCAGGTGCCAGTTTCTTGCGGGAGATCCCGGGTTCGCCATGGATGCCCATGCCGATTTCCATTTCGTCTTCCCCGATCTCGAAGCCGGGCTTGCCGACTTCCGGCACGATGCAGGGCGAAAGGGCGACACCCATGGTGCGGGTTCTGTTTTTTGCCTTCTCGGCAATCCGCGCGACTTCAGCCAGAGGCTTCATTTCAGCCGCCGCTGCGCCTGCTGCCTTGTAAAGGAAGAAGATGCCGGCAACACCGCGCCGCTTATGCTCTTCACCCACAACGGACGACGCCACATCATCATTGCCAACGACCGTTGCCGTTTCGATGTCATCAAGCTCGACCAGCTCGCCAGCCATGTCGAAATTCATGATGTCGCCGGTATAATTGCCATAGAGGAAGAGAACGCCAGCGCCTTGGTCAACGTAGCGCGTGACCTCGGCAAGCTGATCGGCGCTCGGCGATTGAAAGACGCCCCCTACCCCGCAGCCATCGATCATATTTTTGCCGACAAAACCCAGAAATGTCGGCAAGTGACCCGAACCACCACCGGTGACGATGCCCACTTTGCCCGGAACCGGTTTGGCTGTCACATAGCAACGAAGATCGTCGGCAGCATATGTCACTTCTGGGTGGGCGCGATAAATTCCTTCGAGCATTTCATCGACGAAATTTTCAGGCTTGTTGAGAAACTTCTTCATGTCTGTCTCTTTCCTTCGGGATTTTCAAAACTGGGATTTGTTACTTCTGGCGCCGAACAAAGAACGCCGCGGCCAAGAGGATGAATGCACCGACCACCGCACGCTGCCAGGTTGACGGAATGCCTACGAGCACCAGGGAATTGTTCACGACGGTGATCAAGAGAACGCCGGTTACCGTTCCCAGAACCGTGCCTGTGCCGCCCGTGATGCGGGCACCACCCAACACCACCGCTGCGATCACTTCGATCTCTGATCCAACGAGATCAAACGGGTTCGCCATACGATTGGAGCAGACGTGAATGATACCCGCCATCGCAGCAAGGGCGCCCGTGAAGGCGAAAACGAAGACGTGAACCACACGCTGGTCATACCCGAGACGCTCGGCAATGTCGGCATTGCCGCCAGTGGCAAAGATCGCGCGGCCCATCAATGTCTTGTTGAACATGAACCACGTAAGGATCGCGGCGGCTGGGAAGATCAGAAAATACATCGGCAAGGTAATCGTGGTATCCGCCGCGCTCTGGAATTCCAACAGCGGCGCCTTGCCAAAGGCGAGCATCTGAGGGGGCAACTCCATCAACCAGACGGTTCCGATGAAGGCCAAAAGGATACCGCGGAAGAGATACTGGGTGCCGATGGTTACAATGAGGGCCGGTACATTCAGCTTGTGAACCATCCAGCCGTTGACTGCGCCAAGCAATGCACCGCCCACGACCGCGGCGCTAATCACAAGCGACATTGGCGCATCAGGCCAGATGTTGATCACGAACAATGTCGCGGAATACATGGTCAGGGCAGCAATAGCCGTGAACGAAACATCGATCCCGCCCACGGCAAGGATCGAGAAGACACCAAGCGCGAACAGTCCCGTCACGACGCTCGATCGGCCCATGTCGATCAGGGAGGACGGTTGCAAGAAGGCCGGATTGAGCACGGACACCAGACAACAGATCACGATGAGAATGGAAAGGCTGATGAGCTCCGGGCGACGCTTCAAGAGTTTACCGATCTTGATGAGCGTGCCATTTTTCGCAGAAGATGATGCAGTGCTATCCATATTTTGAACCATTGTCATTAGGCAGACTCCCGTGTGCTGGCGAGCATGGATTGATACACGCGCGCCTCATCGCTCGTTGCCGCGTCGAGTTCATCGACCATTTCTCCCCGGTTCATCACCAGGATTCGATCGCAGTTTTGGAAAAGCTCAGGAAGGTCGTCAGAGACGATGATCAGGCTGATGCCTCGTTCCGCCATTGCTTGAATTGCGCGATAGATTGTGTCCTTTGAGCCGACATCCACGCCAACCGTTGGTCCATGCAACACCAGAATGCGCGGTTCGATGCTGAGCCAGCGTCCGATCAGAACCTTCTGCTGATTGCCGCCGGACAGAGCGCCGACCGGCAGGTCGATATCGGTTGTGTTGACCGTCATCAGTTTTGAGATACGGCTCGCCTCGACGCGGCCTTTGCGTTGGTTGATCAAGCCGAATGCATTGACCAACTTGTCAAAGAGCAGCGTCACTTCGTTTTCGAAGATGGATTTTTCGATAAAGAGCCCTTCTGCAAGACGATCCTCCGGGACATAGCCGATGCCCAAGTCGATTGCACATTTCGGAGAGAAGATCTCGGTTTCTTTCCCTTCGATTTCCAGACAGCCCTTATCGAGATGCATGTGCCCTGTCATGGCCAGAGCAAGCTCGTTTCTGCCTGAATCTGACAGGCCGGTAATGCCCAGAACTTCGCCTCTCTTGAGAGAAAAACTTACATCGTGAAAGGCATCGCCAGCGCTTGCGCGCTTCACCTTGAAGATCTCGTCATCAAATGGCTTGCCTTCCCGATAACGGGAAATCTGGATCTCGCGCCCCGTCATGAGGCGGGACAGATCCGAGCGGGAATAGTCGTCTATTTTGCCCTGTGCGACGCACTGGCCATCACGGAAGACGATAACCTGACCGCCGATACGGTAGCTTTCTTCCAGCTTGTGCGTGACAAACAGAACAGCGACATTCTGGGCGCGCAGCTTGGCGACCAGTTCAATCAGAACATCGACCTCCTTGCGCGTGAGGGAGGTCGTGGGTTCGTCCATAATGACCAGCCGGGCTTTTGACGCGATCGCACGCGCAATGGCAACCCTTTGCCGAATGGCAAGCGGCAAAGTGGCCGTGGGGGATTTCAATAGCTGTCGCGTTGGCTCAAGGCCAACATTGCGAATGGCTTCTTCGGCGGTTTTGGTGAGCGCCTTGCGATCAAGGCTGCGCAACAGTCGGCCCCGCGCCTTCACCAATTGCTGCCCCAAAGCGATGTTTTCTTCAACCGTCAGGTTGGGGAGCAGAGACAGGTCTTGATAAACGGTTTCAATGCCAGCTTCGAGTGACTGGATGGGTGTCAGGCGATTGAGACTTCGCCCATCAAGAATAATCTCGCCCTCACTGGGAATGTAAGAACCTGATATTACTTTGATAACCGTGCTTTTCCCGCAGCCGTTTTCACCAAGCAGGTGATAGGCTTCGCCTTCGCTGATTGTCATGCTGACACCGCGCAGAGCGTGAACGCCTCCGAAGCGTTTGTGGATGCCTTGAAGTTCCAAAAATGGGGGAGAGCTTTCGGGAATTTGGGACATGGGATGGCACTTCCGTCTTGGGGATTGTGAAAGACGTAGACTTAAACTCACGCACAGGGGCGAGGTTGAAAGATCGCTTCAAAAAAAATCGCAGCATGGCCCGGCCCCGCCATACTGACGGGACCGGGTGGCTCGATTTCAACTCAATCAGAAGAGATAGTCTTTGTAGGTATCCTTGTCGGCCAGCACCATGCCATTGCCGAAGACAAGAAGGCCGTCGCCTGCGCCCGGTTTGACCGTGACCTTGTGATAGCCTTCGACGCCCAGATCCATACCTTCGGTGATCTCGCCACCTTCAAGGAGAATCTTGGCAATGGCGTTCATAGCCATGCCAGCTTTCTGCGGATCCCAGAAGCCGATGGCGGTGATTGCACCAGAATCGAGATAGGCAGCAGCGGGGTTCGGCAGACCTGTGCCAACCAGGCAGACCTTGCCAGCCAGACCGGCTTCCTCAATGGCGCGGCCTGCACCAAGAACGTCGTTCCCGGCAGAGGATTGAATCCCCTTCAGGTCCGGATGCTTGCGCAGCAATTCCTTGACCTTGTTGTAAACGAGGTTGGCGTCGTCGAAGCTTTCGTTGTTGGCATCGACAAGTTCCATGTCAGGGTATTTTTTGGCATTTTCCTCACCAGCGGTCACCCACTGGATATGCGTGCGCGAGCCAAGACCGCCAACGAAGGTGGTCCACTTGCCTTTTCCGCCCATGCACTCGGCCAGCCGTTCGTTCATTGCCGCACCATAGTCGGAGTTATCGAACGCCTCGACATCGACCATGGTGTTTTTCTGGTTGTCTGCCTCATGGGTGACAACGATAATGCCGCGATCCATGGCCCGCTTCAGGATACCTTCAATGATAGACGGATCCATCGGCACAACAGCCAAGGCATCGGTGCCCTTGGCAACAAGGTCGTTGATGATCTGAAGCTGCTGGGCAGAGTCGGCGGTGGATGGCCCGAACTGCTCGATGTTCATGTCCGGGTTGGCGGCAGCAAACTTTTTGACGCCGGTATCCATCCGGTCGAACCAGGGAATACCGCTGATCTTGACGACAGTGGTGATAGACTTGGCGTCATCTGCCTTTGCCTGCAATGATGTCATTGCGACGGCTGACAGCAACGCTGCTGCGAGAACGCATGTTTTCTTAAGTCCGTGTTTCATAATTTTCCTCCCGAAAACTATTCAGATATGTGAAGGTTCCCTCAACTTTGTGACCTCGAGGCACGAGGGGATTGCCCCGAAGAGAACAGAACCGCGAAGTGTTCGACGAGACCCATACGGTTGACGAACAGGAAGAAGATGAGCATTGCTCCCCAGGCCAGATCGCGGACGAAATTGGAAAGGCCGATGAAGTTCAACAAGCTGGTCATCAGCTGAAGCACCATCGCACTCAGCACGACATTCACCACACGCCCGGAACCACCCTCAGGTTTCACACCAGCCATGACGGCGATCAGGATGGCGACCAACAGATAGGTGGTGCCGTAATCCCATTTCACATTGACGTTGCGGGCAGCGATAATCGCGCCGGACAGACCGGCCAGCAGGCCCGAAATGCCGTAGGTGGTGATAATGATCCGGTTATGGGCAAAGCCGCTGAATGCAGCTGCCTTCTGGTTGGAACCCGTCATCATCAGCTTGACGCCATAACGCGTGAACCGCAGCACGATACCGAGAATGACGGCAGCGATGATAAAGAGCAGAAAACTCCACGGGATACCGAGAAAAAAGCCGTTTCCCATTTCATAAAGAGGGCCCGGCGCGCCGATCCGAACAGCACGACCATCTGACAAGACAACGGTCACGCCGGTGAAAAACATCTGCGTGCCAAGCGTGCAAAGGATTGGTGTGATACCGAGCCTTGAAATGATGAAACCGTTGAGAATCCCCCCTGCCGCGCCGATAACCAGACATCCGACAACAAAGACGGCCGTAAAAACAACAGGCATGTCGTCAACCGGAAACAGGCTCAGGGCAAACAGGCCCGAGGCGACACCGGCCATGTTGGCCATCGCAATGCCTGACAGATCGATACCGCCATCGCCGGCACACATGGCCAGCATGACGCCGATTGCCAGCAAACCGATTTCTGGCACCTGATTGGCCATGGACTGAAGATTGAATAGGGAAAGGTATCCTCCGCCAGACACGATTCCGCCAAACGCCATCAAAGACGCGATCAGCACGATCAACAGGGAAAAGCTCTTGTCCAGCTTCCGCATACCTACCTCCTTCAGTAAACGCCCCACCGAATTTAGTAAAATGCTCTCATGTCTCAGAGGATATTTCAATAAATTTTTTTGCTTTTTGGAAAAAAGTTTAGTGCTTTTCACTCGTTTATTTAGTAAATTTCAATTTGCAACCAAAAACACGCTTGATCAATCCGTGCGGAGCGATGTAGGAGTTCAACTCTGGAGATAGGGATCGAATGGAAACAAAATCAAAAAAGGCAGCGACCCTGCGGCAAGTGGCTCAACTGGCTGATGTTTCCATGGCCACGGCATCTCTCGTCGTGAATCGCAAGGGCGAAATTTCGTTCGAAACTCGCAGCCGGGTTCTTCAGGCAATGGAGACCTTGAACTATGTTCCCAAGCGAGATCGCCTGCGCGGGGATATCCCCGTTCCTGAAACCCTGAACACTGTTCGTTTTCTCAAGATTGCCCGACACGGTCAGACCGTGAACCGCGATCATAATGTCTTCATTTCCGACTATATCGATGGGATGTCCTTTGAGGCGACACGTCGTGATTACTTCCTTCAGGTCGTTTCCTACGAAAACTCTGACATCAACGAAATCCTTGAAGGAATGGTCGGGGCCGAGCTGAGCGGGTTCATCGCGCTTGGAACGGAATTGACGGATGACGATATTGAAACGATCCTGTCCCAAAATCTTCCGTGCGTGATCATTGATACTCACAGGCCCTTCATGAATGGCAATTTCGTCAATATGGACAATGATCAGCTTGTCTATCGGGCGCTTGATTATCTGAAGGGCAACAATTTCGAAAAGATTGGCATGGTGAGCAGCCATACGTCGGTCGGGAATTTTCAACTCCGCCATGACGCATTTCTGCGCAGCATGAACCGGCTGGATCTGAAGATTGATCCGGCCCAGATTCTGTCCGTCACATCAACCCTTGACGGATCGTTCGCGGAAGCCACCGAGCAATTGGCCAACATCGATACATTGGCGGACGCTTATCTTTGCACCAACGATATTGTTGCATTTGGCTTCATTCAAGCCTTGCGTCGCCGGGGCGTTTCTGTTCCTCAGGATGTTTCTGTCATCGGCATCGACAATCTGCCAACGGCGGCTGTTTTTGAGCCCCCCCTCACCTCGCTTGACGTACCAAAGCAGAAGATCGGTGCCATGGCCTTGCGTATCCTTGACGATTTGATCAGCAACGGCAAAGCACAGCCTTCAATCAAACTGCTTCTTGCCGGAGAACTTGTCGTCCGCGACAGCGTCTTGCCCAAGTCGTAACGCCAAGGCAAAGCTTCCCACCATTCTTGACTGTAGAGCATGTCTCGACGACCACCATCTTTCTTGGCCGGGTCTTGGTATCGGTGCGTTTTGGTCAGTTTTATCAATTGCTAACCATAGAGTCATCTCATGGTTTTTTGCGCCATTCTTTAAAACCATCTTCAGTGATTACCCGCAATTTTGTTATAGCCGATAAACCAATGGGTAAGCACAATTCATGAGCAATCAGATTTTTCGGAAGGAAGCGCTCGAAGCGTCAGGGCAGATCGAGGATGTTCAGAACTCGATGCGTGTCACCCGATCTTTCACGCGCATCGCGACCGGAACAGTCGCAGCCGCTATTCTCATTGCGGTTGGGTGGTCTGCGATTGTTGATATTCCGATCCATGTCAAAGGGCATGGTCTGCTTGTGCACGATGGCGGCATATTGGTCACAACGGCCCCCACAGCGGCGAGCGGCTACGTTGCCGAAATTCTGGTCAGGAAGGGCGACACAGTCAAGAAAGGTGAGACATTGGCGCGCCTGCGATTGACCGACAGGGAAGCCGAGCTCTGGAAGCAGCAGCGCGAACTTGGCTTGCTGAAGAGAAATACCGAGGAAAGTCAAAAGCTGCTTGGTGCAGAAACGGCGCTCAAGGTGGCGACGACCAAGCAAAGCATTGCTGCCCTTGATGAACGCATCACCTCGCTGACCACGAAGCACAGCTGGCTGCTGGATCGCCGCATAAAACTTGCCGGTTTGCAGACCAAAGGCGTCGTTTCTCTTGAAACGTCAACCAATGCTCGTATTGCGGCAGACGCGGCAGAAGATGCACTAGCCAGCGCGCGCGCGGATCGCATCAGGCTTCAGGCAGATCTCAAGAGTCTCCAATTTGCGCAAAAGCAAAAGCTCATGCAGGACAAACTGCAAATTGAGCAGATGGAATCGTCCCTTGATGCCTTCAAAACGGCCCTTGAACAGGATGCACAGATACTGGCCGATGTCTCTGGCAAACTTGTGGGGCTGAACACACAGCAAGACGCATTGGTCGCCAGTGGTCAGCCCCTCTTTGAAATCATGCCCCAAAGCGAAGGTCCGCTGCAAGCCGTCGTTTATGTTGCTGAAAAGGATGGCAAGCGCCTCAAGGGCAACAACAAGGCATTGTTGACACCGGCCAACCTGCCACTTGATGTCCATGCGCAACTGGTTGGCAAGGTGGTCGAGGTTTCCAGCCTTCCGGTCACATCCCAATCCCTCAAACACACCATAGGGGACGATATCCTGATCGAACGCATTGTTGCTAAGGGGCCCGTGTTCGAAGTTCGGATCGATCTTGATCGCGATGCCAAATCCAAAAATGGCTATCGCTGGACCTCCAACAGCGCGGCGGATCTGCCGGTCGACTTTGGCACCCCGCTCAGGGCAAGAGTGACCACAGAGAGAACACCCCTGCTGGCTATGGCTGTTCCTGCTTTCAAGCGTTTCTTCGGTGAAACGCCTGACGGATGGATCGGTCGTTGATGATGGGTCTTGGCAAGACAAAGACGCGGATTGTCCTTCAGATGGAGGCTGCGGAATGCGGCGCGGCCTGTCTGACGATGATGCTCAGTGCACATGGACGCGAAATCACCCTTGAAGAAGCGCGGGAGCGCTGCGGCACATCAAGGGATGGCGTTGACGCCGGTTCGATCGCACGCGCCGCCACCTCCTATAACATGAAGGTCAAGGCTGTGCGCCTTGAGCCCGAGACATTGGACAGCGTTCCCCTGCCAGCCATCATGCATTGGAACTTCGATCATTTCGTGGTGATTGAAGCGGTCAAGGGCACGAGCGCCGTGATCCTTGATCCGGCAACCGGTCGCCGCACGGTTTCAGCGGAAGAGCTCAACCGGAACATGACGGGGCTCATTCTGGCGATGGTGCCCGGCGAAGCTTTTGAGCCCGGCGGCATGCCGCCAAAGCTGATCCCCACATTGATCGAACAGGCTAAAGGCTCTTTCGATGGCCTCGCTATTGTCTTTGCGGCTGGGGTCCTTGGGATCGTACCCGGCCTGATCCTTTCGGGCGTGGTGCAAACCTTTGCCGACTATGTGATCGGAGAAAAGCGGCAGGATTGGCTGATCTTCATCGTGCTGGCCCTCGTCGCCACCATTGGCGTACAGGCGGTTTTGCGCAGCTTGCAAGAATGGACGGTCACTTCGCTGAAATCCAAGATCGGCGTTGCCATCGCTGCCCGTGCATTCGAGCATGCGCTTTTTCTGCCGTTGTCCTTCTTTTCTCAGCGCAATCCGGGGGAGGTCGTCTCCCGTCTGAAGATCGGCTCGGAAATTGGAGGCCTTGTTGCAGGGCCTCTGGCTCAGATCTTTCCCAACGTGCTGGTCGCTGTGGGATATCTCACAATCATTTTCCTTTATGACGGTTTCCTCGGCAGCGCCGTATCGCTCATTGCAATCGCGAACCTGGTGGCATTGATCTGGCTTTCCAAACGGCTGGCAGATGCCAACCGCTATCAGAATGTCGTGGATGGACGGACAAACGGCATCGCCACCGCCGGCTTCATGGCGTTCGATTCCTTCCGCCTCATGGGGCGTGAAGATCTGTTTGCATCCAAATGGCTGGCGGCTGAGGAAACATCTCTTGATGCCGAGCAGCGCCTTGGGATGCTGCGGATATTGGCGAAACTTGGTCCATCGGTCACGGCAACACTCATCTCGATCTTCGTTCTCAGCGTCGGTTCCTTTCGCGCCATTGAAGGCGAACTGGACCTTAGCGCCCTGCTCGCACTTCAGGTTCTGGCCGGGCTGGTGGCGGCCCCTGTTGCTGCGATTGCCGCGGATTATTGTGCCTTGCAGGAGGCCGCGGGTTCGCTGTTGCGTCTTGGCGACCTGATGCATCATCCGATTGATCCGCTCATGAATAACCGCTCGGCAAAAGTACCCGCAGAGCCAAGGCAAGAGACGCCATCCCATCAGTTGGAAAAAGGTGTTCTTAGCCTCGATAAGGTTTCCTTCGGCTATGGCAGCCTGCCTGATCTCTTTAGCGAGATATCCCACACGTTCAAGCCGGGCGTCATCACGGGTGTGCTCGGGCGCTCCGGTGTTGGCAAGTCAACCTTTGCCCGGATTTGCGCAGGCATGCAGGCCCCGCGCAAAGGCCAGATCCTCTTTGAAGGTCGCGCACTCGACCACTGGCGCCACGAAGCTCTGCGGCAAACGCTTCTTTATGTGCCGCAGGCAGGCGCAATCTTTACCGCGTCGGTGCGGGATAATCTGACCATGTGGGACAAACAGATTGACGACGACCAGATCGAAGAAGCGCTTGAAAAGGTCGGCATGACCAATGTCGTGCATTGTTCGGGCGGGCTTGATCGCATGATATCGAGCCAGCAGCCCGCTTTCAGCGGCGGCGAAATCCAGCGCCTTGCATTGGCCCGGGCTCTGGTGCGCAAACCAAGCTTTCTTGTTCTTGATGAAGTGACTAGCGCCCTCGACGCGCTGAGCGAAAAACGCATTCTTGAGACCCTGCGCGATAGTCAAGCATCCGTTCTGATCGTCACACACAGGACCGGCACCACCAATCGATGCGACCAGCAACTGGTGCTCGATGGAAAGGGTGGCTTTTCCCTTCAGCACCGGCCAGATGATATCCGGCGCGCACAACCGGACAGCTCGGATACAGGAAGGGACGTGGCATGACCGAATTGGCCCATGAAACGGAGTTTCAAACCTCCGCGCACCGTATCAGCCGCTTTCTGCAATGGCACACGCCGGAAATGTCGATGCCTCGCGATCCCCTGATTGAGGCGCTTCAGCATTTGGCAAAGGGGTGCGACGCCAAATTGCCACCGAGTGCAAAATTGATGGGCTCGGAAAGCCGGGATCGCTCGATCCATCGATTGTCGAGGGAAGCGGGTGTTCATGCGCGCATGGTGCAATTGAAAGATCAGACGATTGGCGAGTCTCCCATTCCGCTCCTCGCCTTCCGCAAGACCGAAGATGCCCTGTCAGAACCAGTCCTGTTGCACAGGAGCGGCAAAAACTGGTCCGTTTCGGACATGGCGAAAGACTGGAAAAAGCAATCTCTAAAGCGGTTGGACCTTAGGAGTTTTGAAGAGACGGCCTACATGATCCTGCCGTCCCTGCCAGATGGGCAGATTTCCAAAAAGGCGCTTTTGATGTTCGGGCTCGGCCGCAGCAAGCGTGAGCTGATGGCGTTTGGCTTGATGACGCTGCTCTCGGGGCTTGCGATTACCCTCATTCCGATGGCCAGCGCGCCTCTTCTGGATTATGTGGTGCCTGAAGGCGACCGTGGCCTGACGTACAATATCGCGATCTTTTTCGCGATTGTGTTGGGGGTCAACATGTTGACCCGATTCGCGTCGGGCATCGCGCAATTACGGATCAAGGGCATCAACGGCTTTTTGCTCAGAGCCGCAGCCATTGATCGCGCCATCAGGCTGGCTGATAAAAAGTCCGAGTTGGGCCAGTCCATTCCATCTGCGCCGATTGCTGTCCTGTCGACGCGCTCCATAGAAAGCTGGCACAGAGGTGTCTGGGGCATCGCCCTGTCGGTTTTGTCCAGCATCCTTATCGCGCTGCCAAGCATTTTCGTCATTGCCACGACCTCTCTGGCCGGCGGGCTCGCATTTGCCGGTATTCTCGCAATCGTTCTTGCCGTGGGCTATGTCATCTCGAAACGCCGCATCATGGCGCTGATTGATGGACTATCGACCCCGCAAAGCTGGATGACCCATGCCTATGAAGGCTTGTCCATGGTCGACACCATCCGCTCGACCGCCGCTGAAGGACGCCTGTTCAACAACTGGACCGATGCCTTTCTGGCTCTGCGTCATCGTTTCCTGAAGTCCGATCGGGCTGGCGTCTCGAGCACGGCAATGGAAGGCTCTGTCGATGGTCTTCTTGTCTTGTCTGCCATCATTGCGCTGGCGATAACCGGCGGGGTGACATCCGGGTCTGCGCCGGTTTCGCTGGTCATTGCGGCAGGCAATGTGGCAGGCGCGATTGTTGCCTTGTTGTCCGCTTTGTCCCAAGCACCAATGCTTGGCATTCAATATCGCATGATTGAGATGCTCCTCAAGGATACGCCCAACCCGGCCAATACGGGGCTCATTCCTCCCGACCTATCCGGGGAGATATCCTGCCGAACAATTACCTGTAGGCACGGCAATTCAGCGCGCCCCGCCATTGAACAAGTCAGTTTTGACATCAAGGCCGGAGAACATATTGGCATCACGGGGCCCTCGGGTGCAGGCAAGTCGACCCTGATCAAGGCGATCCTTGGTCTCATCCCCTGTGAGAGCGGTTCGGTGCGCTTTGAGGGCCTCGAACTCTCAAGCCTTGACCAACAGGCAATCCGCCAGCAGATCGGCATTGTCGATCAGAATGGCAAGCTGTTTCCCGGCACATTGTTTGAAAATATCGCCGCCGGCGCGCCGATTTCCAGCCAGCAGGCAATGCAGGCGGTTGCCATGGCAGGATTGCAGCAGGATGTTGAAGCCCTGCCCCTTGGTCTGAATACACCGGTGGGTGAAACCGAATGCGGCTTTTCCGGTGGGCAGGTCCAGCGGTTTCTTTTGGCGCGTGCTTTCGTCAACAAACCCAAGATCCTGATCTTTGACGAAGCAACCAGCGCTCTTGATCCGGATCTTCAGGACCATATCGACTGGGCAATCGATCAAATGGACGCCACGGTGATCAGCATCGCTCACCGTCTTGAGACCTTGCAGACCTGTCATCGCATTCTTGTTCTGGATCAGGGTGTTCTCGTTGAGCAGGGTAGCTATCACGAACTCGTTGAGGCGGGTGGACTGTTCAGCACTCTCATCGACGCAGGGGAAGATCATCAACCGCTACAAGCATAGAGTTCATCAAAGAAAAGCATCAACTCATTTATCGAGGCAAGCTTACCCAACAAATTCATTAAAATGCAATTCAATTATATTGATTATCGAAAATATTGAATAGAAAATTCAATATTTCCAAATATAGCTTATACGTAAAAACAACGATATTTCCAGATTATTTAAGAAATGATAAATAACTTATACCTACGATACCAGAAATTGCATTGTCATTTTTAGCATAAGCGAGAGTGGGAACTGGGAATGAATAACAAAGATACAATGAAGTTTGATGCACTGGACGACGTTGTTTCAGCGGATGCACTGGCAAGCATCTCCGGTGGCGCACGTGCCACGGCAGATACTGCGGGCGATTTGTCAGACCCAGATTTGGGTGTGCATGCAGGGGCATCTGGCCATGTCGGCAACGAAACAGCTGGTGCGTCTGGCAGTGTCAGTGCTGGCGACGGCGTGTCCGGTCATGCAGGCCATGGCAGCGTTTCCGGTTCAGCTGGTGCTGGGGCTTCTGCTTCCGGTGAGGCTCACGTTCATGCAGGTCCTGTTGATGCAAGCGCGTCCGGTGAAGCCCATGCAAGCGCTGGCGTATCCGGTTCGGCCCACTCCAATGCAAGCGATACCGGTGCTTCAGCCAGTGCTGGGGCAAGTGCCGGTGCATCCGGTGATACCAGCGCAAGCACCGGGTCTCACGGTGTCAGCGCCGGTGGATCAGCGGGCGGCAGTGTCGAAGCCGGTGCGAGTGCTTCCGGCTCTGGCGATGTCCAGCACGGTCACGGATCCTATGGAGCGGGTGGCAGCGGTGAAGCGTCTGCTGGCGCGGGCGCTGAAGCCCATGGCGGTGGCAGTGGTTCAATCCACGGTGTCGGATCGGGCAGCGGTTCAGGCGGCGTTTCTGCCGGTGAAGTCGGTGTTGGTGGGGAAGCGCATGCTGGCGTGTCCCATGGCCATCTCAACTTCGGTCTTGGTGGTGATATCGCGGCGGGTCTGGGCATCGACTTCGATTTCAATATCTCGATCAATATTGCCCCGTTTGAAAGTGCCTTCAATTTCCTCGGCCATGAATTTGGCCACGAATTCGGACATGTCGCTTCCGAGGTCGGTCACGACGTCAGTCATGCTGCGCACGA
>NZ_LT907844.1:1202500-1207500 GCF_900215505.1 Cohaesibacter sp. ES.047 | reverse complement strand
GCGCTGTAGTCGGAGACAAAAACATAGTCTGTTTCGTTGTAGCGAATATTTCGCAACGCCTGCCGCGCGCGTTTTTTCGCCTCGGCTTTTGAAATCAATCCCGACTGGGCGTCCTTTGCAAATTTGGCAACGAGACTGTATGCAGTCTCAATCTGTGTTCGGACGGTATTTTTGGCTCCATCGTTCAAGGAATTGAAGTCATCTTCGATTTGCAGTCCAAGCACGATAACAAAGATCGATATCAAACCTGAAACCATCAGCAGAATTTTATTTTTTATTGACATAGCATCGCCCCAAAATGTTCAAATCAAACAATGCCGGCGACGAAACCGAAGAGCACAAAATATCGATGATTGAATTCATCAGATTTCGGCTAACAGCTATGGAGCATAGGTCTCAACGCGCATTCAGATAGACCTATGACTATCGCCAGATTGCTTGCAGTGACGATCATTTGGTTTGCTTGGTTAATCTAATTTAAACATCAATATCCAAAATCAGACAGCAACGGTATAATGATAGCATTAGTCGCAATATTGATAGTCAGCCCGTTCAAATTGCGCTCCGGGGGACAATATCGGATGGCCGTTTTCCGAATTTGGCTTTGAACCGACGGGAAAAATCACTCAAGTGAACAAAGCCCCATCGATACGCAATTTGAGAAACAGGGGTCACGTCCCCTTCCCGTACGAGGTCGTGATGGACCCTGATAAGACGCTGATCGATAATATATTGGACCGGGCTACATCCTAAGCGGCTGCGAAACAGTTTCTGTAGAGTACGAACACTGGCTCCCGCTGCTTTGGCAACCTCAACAACAGTTAGGCTCCGACCGAGATTCGCATCTATGTAGTCGGTCGCTCTCATGAGTATATGAGATGGAGCTGTTTCAAATTTTGAGCTAATCGTATTGGCCATCGGCCAACAACCGATCAACTGGAAAATCAACAATTCCTCCATCAATGGATACATTGTATCAATTTGACCTCCTGGTGCATCTTCCCAAAAGACGACCTGCACCAATGCTCTTTGCAGTGCACGCAATCCCAGCTGGTGCATATCAGCAAACTGCAAAAAGTCAGGAGACAAACTCTCAGATGGATCGAACATGGCACCATAGGCCATAGACAAAGGATCGTTATCAAAAACGCACCCCAGAACAATGAAGTCAGGAGACGAATACATCTGGTTTTCCGGGCGAACCTTAGACAAGAGGCCAACTCCCTCCTTGGCAAGCAATTCCTGCGATCCCATTCGCTGCATGAAATGGCCTCTGAAAGGAATTTGTACTGCCAAGCTGTCGAGGCTCTCGTTCGAATGAGAAACAAACCCCGTGGTGGAAAAACTTTGCCACACTATGGATTGCTGACCTGTGCGCCCGTTTGTAGACAGATCGAGTACTTTGCCCGAGGGTGGGCACAGCTGAATAGGAAAACCATCAAGACCGTCCAGTGGAGGGACGCGTAATTGAAAGCGCCGACCCACAAATTGATTTCCGTCTTGAATTTTCTTATTAACGGACGCAATCCTTCTCATCAACGAATGCCTTCATCTCTTTAAAGAATAGATTTAGGTTATCATTGGTCGCAGACTACACAATAATCCTTACCTTCAAATAAAAAATGACGAGAAATCCAAAGATTTAAATATCATTGAGAAAATTTACTGTTAATTTTTACAATAAATATCAGATTACTTAAAAATAAACTTATGATTGCATGAATTACTACTGCAAACTCTGATTTTATACAGCGCTTCATTTGAAATAAAGAAAGTTACTAAAAATTTTCCTTATATTGAACGCAAAAACCCCCATAGCTTATAGCGATGGGGGTTTTTTGATATTGTTCTTGCGTTTAACAGGCCTGGCAGCGACCTACTCTCCCACGTCTTAAGACGGAGTACCATTGGCGCAGAGGAGTTTAACGACCGAGTTCGGGATGGGATCGGGTTTGGCCTCCTCGCCATAGCCACCAGGCCGGTTAAACGCAAGGACAATGAAGCTGGTCTTTTAGTCGACGCTTTTCAGGATTTTTGTAAAAGCGTTTGAATGGTCATAGATAAATGAGAGTAATCAAGCCTATCGAGTTATTAGTACCGGTAAGCTTCGCACATTACTGCGCTTCCACACCCGGCCTATCAACGTGGTGATCTTCCACGGCTCTCAGGGAGAACTCGTCTCAAGGGGGGCTTCCCGCTTAGATGCTTTCAGCGGTTATCCCTTCCACACGTAGCTACCCTGCAATGCGGCTGGCGCCACAACAGGTCCACCAGAGGTGTGTCCAACCCGGTCCTCTCGTACTAGGGTCAGCTCCTTTCAATTCTCCTACGCCCACGGCAGATAGGGACCGAACTGTCTCACGACGTTCTGAACCCAGCTCACGTACCGCTTTAATTGGCGAACAGCCAAACCCTTGGGACCTGCTCCAGCCCCAGGATGCGATGAGCCGACATCGAGGTGCCAAACAATGCCGTCGATATGGACTCTTGGGCATCATCAGCCTGTTATCCCCGGAGTACCTTTTATCCGTTGAGCGATGGCCCTTCCACTCGGGACCACCGGATCACTATGACCGACTTTCGTCTCTGCTCGACTTGTCAGTCTCGCAGTCAGGCTGGCTTATGCCATTGCACTCAACGACCGATTTCCGACCGGTCTGAGCCAACCATCGCGCGCCTCCGTTACTCTTTGGGAGGCGACCGCCCCAGTCAAACTACCCACCATGCGCTGTCCCGGATCCGGATAACGGACCGCGGTTAGACAGCCATGACAACAGGGGTGGTATTTCAAGGATGGCTCCATCTGAGCTGGCGCCCAAACTTCAAAGCCTACCACCTATCCTACACATGCCAACACAACTGTCAGCGCAAAGCTATAGTAAAGGTTCACGGGGTCTTTCCGTCTGACCGCAGGAACCCCGCATCTTCACGGGGAATTCAATTTCACTGAGTCTATGCTGGAGACAGCGGGGAAGTCGTTACGCCATTCGTGCAGGTCGGAACTTACCCGACAAGGAATTTCGCTACCTTAGGACCGTTATAGTTACGGCCGCCGTTTACCGGGGCTTCAATTCGCAGCTCTCACCACTCCTCTTAACCTTCCGGCACCGGGCAGGCGTCAGACCCTATACGTCGCCTTGCGGCTTCGCAGAGCCCTGTGTTTTTGATAAACAGTCGCAACCCCCTGGTCTGTGCCACCCGCTAAAAGTTGCCTTCAAACGGGTCTCCCTTCTCGCGAACTTACGGGAGCAATTTGCCGAGTTCCTTCAGCATAGTTCTCTCAAGCGCCTTGGTATTCTCTACCTGTCCACCTGTGTCGGTTTAGGGTACGGTCTAACGTGGGTGCTATTTCCTGGAACTCCTACGCTGCATCATCAATCCAATAAGACAATACAACTACCGGAATCCGTCACATCCCACTGGTTGAGGAATATTAACCTCATTCCCATCGACTACGCATTTCTGCCTCGCCTTAGGGGCCGACTAACCCTGCGCTGATTAGCATTGCACAGGAACCCTTGGACTTTCGGCGAGAGTGTCTCTCACACTCTTTATCGTTACTCATGTCAGCATTCGCACTTCTGATACCTCCAGGTGCCCTCACAGGTCACCCTTCATCGGCCTACAGAACGCTCCGCTACCGCGTGTACATAGTACACACCCGCAGCTTCGGTGCATGGCTTTAGCCCCGGTACATTTTCGGCGCAAAGACCCTTATTTAGACCAGTGAGCTGTTACGCTTTCTTTAAATGATGGCTGCTTCTAAGCCAACATCCTGGTTGTTTTGGGATCCTCACATCCTTTCCCACTTAGCCATGACTTAGGGACCTTAACTGGCGGTCAGGGTTGTTGCCCTCTCCACGACGGACGTTAGCACCCGCCGTGTGTCTGCAGGATAGTACTCTTGGGTATTCGGAGTTTGGTTAGGTTTGGTAAGTCGGTAAGACCCCCTAGCCCATCCAGTGCTCTACCCCCCAAGGTATTCATCCCACGCACTACCTAAATAGTTTTCGCGGAGAACCAGCTATCTCCGGGTTTGATTGGCCTTTCACCCCTAGCAACAAGTCATCCCCGCCTTTTTCAACAGGCGTGGGTTCGGTCCTCCAGTGCGTGTTACCGCACCTTCAACCTGCTCATAGCTAGATCACCCGGTTTCGGGTCTAATCCATCGAACTAACGCCCTATTAAGACTCGGTTTCCCTACGCATACACCTAACGGCTTAAGCTCGCTCGATAAATTAAGTCGCTGACCCATTATACAAAAGGTACGCCGTCAGGCTTTCGCCCTCCGACTGCTTGTAGGCGTTCGGTTTCAGGATCTCTTTCACCCCCCTCGTCGGGGTGCTTTTCACCTTTCCCTCACGGTACTGGTTCACTATCGGTCGACAAGGAGTACTTAGGCTTGGAGGGTGGTCCCCCCATGTTCAGACAGGATTTCACGTGTCCCGCCCTACTCTAACGGCTGCTTTTCATACCGGTACGGGGCTGTCACCCACTATGGCGCTCCTTTCCAGAAGCTTCCCGTTTTATTACAGCACGGCCTGGTCCGCGTTCGCTCGCCACTACTAACGGAGTCTCTGTTGATGTCCTTTCCTGCAGGTACTTAGATGTTTCAGTTCCCTGCGTTTGCCTCTCAACCCTATATATTCAGATTGAGATACCCTTGCGGGTGGGTTTCCCCATTCAGATATCCATGGATCAAAGCTTGTTCGCAGCTCCCCATGGCTTTTCGCAGCGTACCACGTCTTTCATCGCCTCTTGTCGCCAAGGCATTCACCAAACGCCCTTAAAACACTTGATCACTCTCATTTTCAATGACCATCCACTTGCGTAGATGTCCTTCAAATGAAGTTCAAATCAGACCAATGAGCAATGCACAAGCAGGCAATGCCCAGTCTCTTGGTCTGATGACTATTAAAGAACCTGCCATTCATACATCCAGACGGGGTACGTCCACATGTAAGCAGGTTCTAGACCAGCTTCTTGAGATACAATCAAAA